>NZ_JANQTS010000081.1 GCF_030731595.1 Yoonia sp. | reverse complement strand
AGTGGCGCGGTTGACGGGGCTCGAACCCGCGACCCCCGGCGTGACAGGCCGGTACTCTAACCAACTGAGCTACAACCGCGCATCTGCTTGTCCGGCGTTGCCGCCTGACGTGGGCTGCTTCTAAGTGCGGCAGCACCCGCCGTCAAGCGCTCTCAATGCTCTGGCAGCGGAATAAATTCCGCGTCATCGCCCGGCGGCAAGTGGAAGCGGCCATTCTCCCAATCGCCCGCGCGCCACGCCTCTTTCGCCTCTTCAATGCGTTCCTTGCTTGAAGCAACGAAGTTCCACCAGATATGCCGCGGCCCGTCCATCGTCGCCCCTCCCAAAAGCATGACGCGTGCGCCTTGCACACCCGCTTTCATGCTCACGCGGTCACCGGGCCGAAAGACCATCATTTTCCCTTGCTCGAAAACCTGACCGGCAATTTCCACTTGGCCTTCAAGCACATAAGCGCCGCGATCCTCGTGGTTGTCCGGCAAGGGCAGTCCAGCTCCCGGTGCCAGAATCGCATCGAGATAGAACATCTCTGATGGCGTTTCGACCGGCGCACGCTCACCATAGGCCGCGCCCATGATCAGGCGTACCTGCTTGCCTTCACCCTCCATCAGCGGCAGATCAGCCTTGGGTGCATGGATAAAGTCCGCCGCGCGGTCTTCGGCCCCTTTGGGCAAAGCGATCCAGGATTGAATGCCGAACAGGCTCTGGGGTTGTGTCAGCGTCGCGCCATCCATCCGTTCCGAATGGGTGATACCGTGGCCCGCGATCATCAGGTTCATGGCACCCGGTTCAATCCACTGGTCAGTGCCAAGGCTGTCGCGGTGGTGGATCGTCCCGCGATGCAGATAGGTGACTGTTGCAAGGCCGATGTGGGGGTGCGGCCGTACATCAAGCCCCTGCCCCGTCAGGAATTCCGCAGGCCCCATCTGGTCAAAGAAAATGAACGGTCCGACCATCTGACGACGGGGAGCGGGCAACGCGCGGCGGACTTCAAAGCCGCCCAGATCACGGGCGCGCGGTACGATCACCGTTTCAATGGCATCCACGGCGTCACCGATGGGGCAATCAGGGTCGAGGGCGGGGTTCCAACTCATGCGATCTCTCCTTTGTCGGGTGAGATCAAGATAAACTGTGCGTTGAGTTTTGAAAGATGGCGTTTTTGAATAAGTCACCTGCAAAATTGCACAGACAAGCGCCGATACAATCAATCCGTCAGAGACTTTCAATCAATGCATGGGAAGGGATGGTGGGTGATGAGAGGCTCGAACTCCCGACATCTTCCGTGTAAAGGAAGCGCTCTACCAACTGAGCTAATCACCCGATGCGGCTTCATTTAGACCAGCGGTGCGGACAGTGCAAGCCTCATTCCAACAGGAATTGTTCACCGTCCTTGAGATGGTAAACACAGCCCTGCCCGCCATGGGTCGACCGGACTGCATGGGCCTTTTCGCCGACCACAAGCCCACGGATCATGGTGCTGGTGATTCCATGGGTCACCAGCACCGCTGGCCCCGTCAGATCGTCCAGAAATGCGCGGCAACGCTGCTTGAGACGGGCAAAGCCTTCGCCGTTTGGCGCGATCTCGTATTGCGCCATAAAAGGGTCTTTGCCTTTGGGCATAGGCAGTTCATGGCGCAAACGGCCCGACCAATCGCCCACCCCGATTTCACGCAACCTATCATCGGTGCGGATATGGTCCGCGATCCCGGCCAGCGCGATCCCCGCAGTTTGGAAGGCGCGCCCCTGTGGACTGGTCAGAAACACAAAGCCGCGCAAATCCCGCTCTGCCAGAATGCGCGCTTGCCGGGCCGCGTGTTGCAGCCCTTTTTCGGTGAGCGGCGAATTCAATTCGCCCTGCATCCGATTTTCGGCGTTCCACGCGGTTTCACCGTGCCGCAGGATGTAGAGTTCGGGGTGGCTCATGTTGCGATCTTATTCTGTCTCTTGCCAAGCGGGTGTGCAGCAGCGCATGGGCTTACTCTGCGTCGTCATCACCTGCCGGATCGCTGCCAGCCAAATGCGAGGCGTGTTTTGTCGTACGCAGTTTGAGCGTCATGATCGCCACCCCCTCGTCCAGATCCTTGTTCTTTACGATCCGCAGCTTTCCCAGTGGCGGCAGGTTCAACTCCGTCCCATCGCGCAAAGCGTCGGCGATGACTGCAAGGGCGGCCTCGACCGCTGGTTTGACATCGCGTTTTTTCAGATTGGTGCGTGCAACGACCGCGTCCAAGAGTTCCGGCTTTTTGAGAACTGTCGTCTCGGCTGCCACTGCGGGTTCTTTGGGCGTCTTGTCTGCTTTGCGTGCCATGATCTGGTCCTTGTTTTGCGCTTGTGCATTACCATGCCTGCGCCCACGAAGGTCAAGGTGATAAAGCACAACGAAAAAGGCGCCCCGAAAAGGAGCGCCTTTGGCTTTTGTGATTGTCGGGCTTAATGCGCGCGCGCGCCTTCGCCTTCGGTCTTGCTTTTCAGGGCCGCTGCTGCAGCGGCTTCCTCTGCCGCCTCGTCCCATTCGATCGGCTCTGGCTTGCGCACCAGCGCATGGGCCAAGACTTCCGAGACGTGGCTGACCGGAATGATCGTCAGCCCCTCTTTCACGTTGTCCGGAATCTCCGGCAGGTCCTTGGCGTTATCCTGAGGGATCAGAACAGTCGTGATCCCGCCGCGCAGGGCAGCCAGCAGTTTTTCCTTCAAACCACCGATGGGCATCGCATTGCCGCGCAAAGACACCTCGCCAGTCATGGCGATATCCTTGCGGACGGGAATACCCGTCAAGACCGACACGATGGATGTCACCATCGCCAGGCCCGCACTTGGGCCGTCTTTTGGTGTCGCCCCATCGGGCACGTGCACGTGGATGTCGATGACATCGAACTTTGGCGGTTTCACACCAATCGCAGGCGCGATCGAGCGGACATAGGACGAGGCCGCATCAATCGATTCCTTCATCACATCGCCCAGCTTGCCAGTGGTCTTCATCCGGCCTTTGCCCGGCAGGCGCAGTGCTTCGATGTTCAAAAGCTCTCCGCCCACAGACGTCCAGGCCAGACCTGTGACAACACCGACCTGATCCTCTTCCTCGGCCAGACCAAAGCGATGCTTTTCCACACCAAGGAAGTCAGACAGGTTGGCGGCGGTGACCGCGATAGACTCGGCCTCTTTCTTGACGATCATTGTGACAGCCTTGCGGGCTACCTTGGCCAATTCGCGTTCCATATTCCGCACGCCAGCCTCGCGGGTATAGACCCGCACCATAGCCAGCAACGCATCATCAGAAACCGAGAATTCCTTGGCCTTCAGCCCGTGGTTTTTCATGACCTTGGGCAGCAGGTGCTGCTTTGCGATCTCGACCTTCTCGTCCTCGGTGTAGCCTGACAGCGAAATGATCTCCATCCGGTCCAGCAAAGGCCCCGGCATGTTGTAAGAGTTCGC
>NZ_JANQTS010000080.1 GCF_030731595.1 Yoonia sp. | reverse complement strand
GCTGCCGGTCATACCGGACCCGGTCATTATGCGGTCTGTCAGGAGTGTCAAAAGTCCGGCTGCCAAGCCGATACGGGCGCCACTGTAGATCGCCATCCCGATCACGCTCTCCGTCAAGTCCATCAAGGTCTTCCCACATCTTTCCATCAGTCTGGCAAGAATTGACGGCCTTTGAGGTCTCAACGGCTATTTCTTCTTCAGCGCGATACCTTGGCCTGACTGCTCTGGCATGCCCAGTCGGGCATGCGCGCCATGGATCTGTTCCAGCCGCCCGCTCACGCGAGGCCGCCAGTTTTCAGGCCGTCGCGTTTCAAGGTTGAAGCCAAGACATTTGACTTCGTTGGTGGCTGACAGATTGCCGTCGCCGTCCAGAACCCGATGGAACAAAATAAGGCGTTTGCTGTCGAAATCTGTCAGCTGCGTCTGGATTGTGAAGGCTGCACCCTCTGTCAGTTCGCCGGAATATGTCACGTGGTTTTCAACGATCACGTATTCATGGCCTGCGCGCGCCGCGATTGTTTGCTCGGGGGCATTGATCCAGTTCCAGAAAGCCCAGTTTGCCTGATCACAGATCGTCAGATAATGGGCCATGTTCAGATGCTGGTATTCGTCCACCCATTCCGGTTTGACGGTATTGTCAACCAGTTGCAGCGGGGTGGGGATGTCACCTGTCCAGTCATACAAGAAGGTCTCGGTGATCAGCATTCTAGCGTCCTTTCCAGTCCGGCGGGCGTTTTTCAGAAAGGGCTGCCATGCCTTCGGCGGCGTCCTCGCTTTGGTAGACTGATTGATAGATCGGCAGATCGGCCGCGCGCATCTTCTGGTAGGCGTCTTGCGTGTTCTGGCCCTCGGTCGCGCTGTCGATTTCCTTGATGGCTTGCAGCGACAAGGGGGCAGAGGCGGCAACCTTCTGTGCCAGCGCATGTGCAGCCTCCAACAAACCAGCAGCGGGCACGACCTGATTGACCAACCCCCATTGTGCCAGTTCTTGCGCGGACGCACGCCGTCCTGTCATCAACATCTCCATCGCAATAGCGCGGGGCAGGCGGCGGGGCAGGCGGATCACGCCGCCTGCATCGGCGATCAGGCCAATCGTTGCCTCGGGCAGAGCGAATTCCGCGTGATCTGCGGCGACGATCATGTCCGCGGCGAGTGCCAGTTCAAACCCGCCTCCCAGCGCCATGCCGTTCACCGCAGCAATGACCGGCTTTTTCAGGGCCCAATACTCGGTCAGCCCGGCAAAGCCGCCAATCCCTTGATCCGCATCGGGCGCTTCGCCTTCGGCTGCGGCCTTGAGGTCCCAACCGGCAGAGAAAAAGCGCGCGCCCGCACCGGTCACGATCCCGACCGACAGACTGTCGTCATCTTGCAGACTTTGAAAGGCAGCCCCAAGCGCCTTGCTGGTGGCGGCATCGATGGCATTGGCCTTGGGCCGGTCCAGTGTGATCTCCAGAACGCGGCCTTGCCGCTGTATTTTGACCGCATCTGTCATGTTGTCTCCGTTCTCGGACGAGGCGCTGTTGGCGCCGTTGGTCTTGGGCTTTGGCCCCCGCGTCAGGCGACGCTTTCTTTCTGGTCCGCAGCGCCCAGCCTCAGCACCGCATCCACAGCCAGTGCCCCCGACTGGCCCACAAGGATCGGGTTCACTTCAATATCTTCGGCACCGGTCGTCAAGGCGAACTGCGCCAGTTTTTCCAGCATGGTCAGCAGCGCCTCGCGGTCACCGGCCGGGCGTCCACGCCAACCCTTCAGGCGTTCATTGACCTTCAGACGGTCAAGGGCACGGGCGATTTCAGCGCGGGGGAAAGGGGCGGCCAGCAAGATGCTGTCGTTCCACAGTTCGGCCTCGATACCACCGCCTGCAATCATCATCACGGGGCCGACAGACGGATCGTAGGCGACAGAGGCCATGACCTCGGCCACCACATCGGTCGCCATGGCTTCGACGAGGACCATGTTCAAAGGGATATGCGGTGCAAGGCGTGCCATGTCTGCGCGCATTTGCACGATCGCCTCATCGACTGCGGCAGGTGATGCCAAGCCGATCCGTACGGCGCCGACTTCGGTCTTGTGCAAGAGCCGCGCATCCAGCGCCTTGATGGCAACCGGAAAACCAATCGCCTGCGCGGCCTCTGCTGCCTGTGCCGGCTTCACCACGCCGGACCGGGGCACAGAAATACCGGCTTGAGAGATCAGCGCCTTGGCTCTGGCCTCGTCCTGAGGGATGCCCGCGACAGGAAGCGCGTGGGGTACATCGGCCAGCGCATCAAGGCCTTCGGCGATCAGTTGTGCGCGCCGTTCCTGCCACCAGACAGCATGGGACAAAGCCTTGATGCATTCCTCCAGCCCCTGCATCGCGGCCAGTCCAAGGCTTTGGGTATGGTCGCGGGCATGGCCGGGAAAACAGTCAACCATCGGCGCAAGCTGTAGCGCTGCCACATCCCGGCCTGCGCAGGCCGCACCCAAGGCAGCCACCTGCGCCTCGTATTCGGCCACGTCCCACATGCCTTCGCGGGGGTAGTTCTGGATCATCATGGCGACGTCATACCCTTCGTCCAGAAGGGCGGAATAGATCGCGGTTTGCTGATCCAGATCATTCCATGCGGCCATGGTCACATCCTGCGGATTGCAGGGTGTGGCGATCGCAGGCAGCACCGCGCGCAGCCGGTCGTATCGCGGGCCGGTAGGCTGGGGCAGTTCAAATCCGGCTGCGCTCAGGTGATCGGCCAGCATGACGCCCATGACCCCCGAGACAGCGGTGACCATGACCCTGCGGCCTTTGGGAATTTGCCCGGAGTCAAACAGCTTCAGCGTTTCGAAAAACTCTGATTCAGAGTTTGTGGAAACGATCCCGAGGCGGTCAAAAAGCGCTTCCCACGCTGCACCCGCGCCGGTCATCGAAGCCGTATGCGAGGCGGCGGCCATTGCACCAACCTCGCTTTTGCCGAATTTGATGGCGACGATGGGTTTGCCCAGCCTGAGCGCTTTTGCGGCAGCGCGGCGCAGGCTGGCAATATCGCGCAAAGCCTCGAAGGACAGACCGACCGCAGTCACCCGCGGGTCATCAAGCAGATAGTCCAGGCACAGCTCCAGACCCGTCACGGCCTGATTGCCGCCACCGACCATATGGGTGATCGCCAGTCCTCGGTCGCTAAAGACAGCATCGCACAAAAAGCCACCGCCTTGGGAACAGATGGCGACACCACGTGCGGCGGTGTGAACGCCGAAATGATCCATCATGACGGCCACCGGATCGGCAAAGTTGACAACGCCAATCGCGTTTGGTCCCAGCATGATCATGTCACCGGCGGCGGCAACCAATCGGGCTTGCAAATCCCCTCCGATCTCGCCGGTCTCTGCAAAACCAGCTGCATTGCAGACCACGGCTTTGCAGCCCTTGTCCCGCAACGCCGCGATTGTTTCGATCGCCGCTTCGCGCCGTATCGCAACAAAGGCCAGATCGGGCGCATGTGGCAGGTCGTCGATCGTGGGGAAGCAGGTATAGCCCTGGATCTCTTTGTACTTGGGGTTCACGACCCAGGTATCTCCGGCAAAGCCAAGATCACGGTGATAGCGCAAGGCAGGGTCAAGGTTGCTCCCCCCTACAAAGGCGACGGAAAGCGGGCGAAACAGGGCATCAAGATTGATCGGCATTACGCGAACTCATTGTTGGAACTCTTTGCACGTTGGGTCAGGCAACCAAAAACACTTGATCTTGCAAGACGATGACTTGATTCTAGACGACACGCCCATGATTGCATTCTGGAGTGGACCACGCCTGCTGCGGCTGACGCAACTCCAATCATGACAATAAGAAACGGTCTGTCCCGCACAGAGGGCGCAGCGCGGTCCGGACGCGATTTCCCAAGTGCATGCATTTTGGCAATGCTGTGCCCGACGGCCTCTGCTTGGATGCCGCCACCTGCGCACCCGTCATCGCGGGGGCCGTACCGAGGCTTCCCATCCTTCCAGAAAGTTTTCCTTCTTGAGCGCATCAAGATATGTCAACAGCCCGGGTCCAAACCGGATGGGAAGGAAACTGCCCGCCTGCGCGCGCAATTGCGAAAGGGTCCATGTGTCCACGTCATCGACAGATCGGATCGGTATCAGTTGCGACCGCGTTGCGATTGCCCTTTGGCCCTCTTCTGACAACAAGAACCTGACGAAACGCTCTGCGGCCGCGGCGTGTTCTGCCGCTTTGGGAACAAATGCGCTGCGCGCCATGACCAGATTGTAATCGGACAGAAAATGCACGCCCAATCGCGGGTCTTGCGCTGCAAGTGACATCGCATAAGAGCCGATGACATTGATTGCGATCGAAATCTCACCTGCCGCGGTCGCCGCGATCATTTCGGACGTGCAGCAGAACGTCCTGACGCCTGTTCTTCCCAGGACCTCGGTTGTGCGTTGTGCCTGCAAGCCCTGTACCGCGTCCTGCGTTGCAAAAAGATACCCGATGCCGGAACCGCGCAGGTCGTAGATTCCTATACGTTGGCTCAGCACCGTTTCGTTGTCGCGAATAAAGTTGGCCAGTTCGCGATGTTCCTTTGGCAGGCGGCCCGTGTCGAAAGCGGCGCGATTATAGACGATCACCGCGGGTTCGAAGGTGAAACCGAAGAGTTCAGAGCGCCACGTGGCCCAGTCAGGCAGATCCGCGGATTCAGCGATGTCGAGGCGGCGGGCGATCCCGCGGTTCACAAGGTCAACCTGTAGGTCCATCGCCGAACTGATCACCACGTCAGGTGTCGCGCCAGCGAGCATCGCCTCATGAAGCGAGACCGTTTGATACTCTTCGTAGACGATCTTTATGCTGGGATTGAGCGCCTCGAATTCTGCAATCACGGGGGCCATCGCGGGTGTGTCGGTCGCGCTGAAAACGGTTATGGTCTGGGCATCGGCGGTCCCTGTCCCGGACAGCCCGAGTAACAAAGCGGCGACCCAGACCAGAGGCGCCACCGTTCTGCGGACCAGCCTTGGAAAGGCGATCGTCACCGCAAGACCACCATTGCGCGAGGTCGCAAGCCGCATTTTGGCCCCGTGCCCGTCCGCCACCGCCTGCACGATGGCAAGCCCAAGCCCCGATCCGGCCGTGTCCTGTTTGATGGATGAAAACCGTTCGGTCGCGCGGGCGCGGTCGGCTTCGGCAATGCCCGGGCCTGCGTCCTCGACCTTCAGGACCAGCGCGTCGTCTTCGACGTCGAGTGCGATGTCGATCTTGTTGTCGGGTGGCCCGTGCCGCACCGCATTGTCGATCAGATTGCGCAAAGCCTCGCGGACAGACAAGGCGTCGGCAATCAGCATGTCTTCACCATCTGCGACATGATCCGCATCAAAGGTCACCACGATCTTGCGCATCCGGCTATCGCGCAGCATTTCCGCAAGCGTATCGCGGACGACGGGTTTGAGTGCCACAGGTTTCAAGGTCGCCCGATCGGACCTGTGGATGACCATCGCATTGGCCAATAGCTGGTTGGTCAAGCGCACGGTGCGTTCGGCCTGCCGCTCGGCGCGGGTCAGACGCCCTTGCATCTTTGCAAGGTCACTGGAGTCCGCGGCCAAAGACAGGTGGCCCTGAAGGGCAGAGAGCGATGTGCGGGTCTGGTGCGCCACATCGGCGATGAACCCCTCGGTCAGTCGCAGGTTTCGGTCCAGTCGGGCGATAAAACTGTTGATCGCCTCCAGAAGCCCGCTGATCTCGCGCGGGGGGGCCCCTTCGAAAGGCGTGAGGTCGCCGGGCGCGCGGGCGCGCAAATCAGCCTCGATCCGGCGCAGCGGCGACAGGGCCCGCCTGATCGCAAGCCAGACAAAACCAAGGCCGATCAGCGAGATACCCGCCAAGCCGGTCATGCCGTTCAGGAAAAAGGACATTTGCTGCGCGCGTCGCGCATCAAGGGTCTGCCCGATCTGCACCACGACCCAAAGCCGCCCCTGAGGCGAATTCATCTGCCGCCCCTGCACCACAAAGCGGAAGGGATCACCATAAGCGGCGTCGAAAAAGACAGGCGTCGCCTGCAAAGGGATATCGGCGGGAAAAGGCAGATCGCTCGTCCCCGTAATCACCCCCGTATCTGGCGAGAAGACCCGGTAGACGACCCGGTCGTCAGGTGCGAGAGCAAGAATTTCCATTGCTGATGAGGGCAGATCGACCGATGGTCCATTCGCCCCCGGGGATACACGTTCCAAGACCGACAGCGCCGCCCCAGCCAGCAAAAGGTCATATGTCCGGTTGGCGGCGCCGCGCGCATAGTTCCAAAGCAAAAACGAAATGATCAGCAAAAGGACAGCGAAGCCAAAGGCCATCATCGACAAAAGGCGGCGTTGAAGCGAATAGCTGCGCGTCTCACTCTTCATCGGCGACATAGGCCATATATCCAAGCCCGCGGGCGGTTTTGATCACAAGGGGCGTCTCTTGCAATTTGCGCCGCAGCCGCGTCACGATCTGTTCGACCGCATTCAGACTGGGGCTTTCGTCGAAACTGTAAAGCTTGTCGGCGACCTCTTCCTTGGTCAGCATCCGGCCAAGGTTGTCGATCAGGATTTCAAGCAACTGGACCTCGCGCGCGCGCAGATCAATGTCTTTGCCGGTCACGATGGCACGTTTGGCCGCACGGTCAAACGAGAGCGCGCCGGCAACAAAGACGTTGCTGGCCGTGCCGGAGCGCCGGCGGGCCAACACGCGACAGCGTGCCAGCAATTCGCGAAAATCGAACGGCTTTACAAGGTAATCATCTGCCCCCGCATCCAGCCCGACCACACGGTCGTCGATCTGCGAGCGGGCCGTCAGGATCAGCACCGGCGTCAGATCGCCACGGGCACGCAACGAGCGCAAGATGTCATAGCCGTTCTTGCCGGGCAGATTGACGTCCAGCAGGATGATATCAAAGCGGGTATGGCGCAAAAGCTCGTTGGCTTCGTTGCCGTCGCCTTCGCGATCAACAGAATGCCCTTCCGCCCGCAGGCGATCAACGATCGTTTCGGCCAGTTCTTCATTATCTTCGATCAGCAGGATGCGCATGGCGGCATCCTATGTGGCAACTTTTGTTTCGGATAGCTGTTTTACAAGGCTGTCAGTGTCAGGTCAGTCTGGAGTCAGCCTTAAAACAGAAATGGCTCAGGAAGTTGTCAGCCTGCTGCCCTAGGGTCGCGCTATGGCGGGAAAAACCCGCTTGTCTCAAAAGGGAGGAGACCCAAATGATATTTACCCGTTTCTGCGGCGCATTCGCCTTCGCCGCTACGCTGGCTATGCCAACATTTGCCGAAATCACAAGACCAGAGTGTATCGCACCCGCAAACCCCGGTGGCGGTTTCGACCTGACATGCCGGATTGCGCAGACCGGACTGGAGCCCCAGTTGGGCACCGCGATGGAAGTCAGCTTTATGCCCGGTGGTATCGGTGCTGTGGCTTACAGCCTTTTCAACACGACACGGACAGATGACGGCAGCGCTATCGTCGCATTCTCGACCGGCTCGCTCTTGAATATCGCGACCGGCAAATATGGAGAGTTTGACGAGAACGATGTGCGTTGGCTTGCCACCGCCGGTGCCGACTTTGGTGCGGTGATCGTGCGCGCTGACAGCCCCTACCAGAACCTTGGCGAGCTGATGGCCGAATTTGCCGCTGACCCGGCGTCCGTTGTGGTCGGTGCAGGCGGCTCTGTGGGTTCGCAGGACTGGATGAAGGCCGCACTTCTGCTGCGCGGCGCGGGCGGTGATCCGCGTGCAATGCGCTATGTGGCGTTTGACGGCGGCGGCGATGCTATCGCAGCCCTGCTGGGCGGTTCCATTGGTGTCTATACAGGTGACATGGGCGAAATGACCCCGCACCTAGAAGCCGGCACGATGCGCGTTCTGGCCTCCATGTCTGCCGAGCGGCTGGATGGTATCTTTGCCGATATCCCGACCGCAGCGGAACAGGGTTTCGACGTTGAATGGACGATCATGCGCGGCTTCTACATGGGCGGCAGCGTGTCGGACGAAGACTATAATGCCTGGGTGGATGCATTCGAGGCTGCTTATGCAACGCCTGAATTCGCGGCAGTGCAGACTGAGAAAGGGCTTTTGCCTTTGAACATTGCCGGGGACGATCTGACCGCTGCAATCAACGAAAACATGGCGCTTCTGCGCACAATCGCAACAGAAGCAGGTCTGATCAACTGATCTGACCCAACTGACAAGGCCGTCGCCGTACAGGCGGCGGCCCTTTGACATTTATTGCAAGGGGGGGCAATTCATGGCTGACCGTCTTTTCGCGGGCTTTCTGCTTATCGTCACACTGGCCTATGCCTATATCGCGTGGACCATTATCCAGGCGCCATTCCAATACGATCCTCTTGGACCGGAAAGCTGGCCGCGCATCCTTGCGGGGGCTGCTGTGCCCTGCATTCTTTATATTCTCTGGCGGCCGGACGATGAACCCTTTGCGGTAGCGAAATACACATGGTTCAGGCTGGCTCTCATGGTGGCTCTGTTGTTCGCCTATGCCGAACTTTACGAACCGCTGGGGTTCATCATCTCGACCATTCTGTTTGGCACGATTGTGGCCCTGACGCTGGGCGCCCCCCGTTCGGGAGCCTTGGCCTTTGGTATCGGGATGGGCGTGTTCGGCTATCTGCTGTGTGTCACGCTGATGGGCCTGAACCTGCCTGATGGCGAAATCGTCGAGGCTGCGCTGCAAATCCTTCAAGGGGGTTCTGAATAATGGATGTTATCCTCTCTGGCCTTGCCACGGGTTTCTCCGTCGCACTGGACCCGTTCAACCTCATGCTGGTCTTGGTGGGGTGTTTTCTGGGCACGCTCATCGGCGCGTTGCCGGGGCTTGGACCGATCAATGGTGTGGCGATCCTGCTGCCCATTGCCTATAGCCTGAAATTCCCGCCTGAAAGCGCGCTGATCCTGCTGGCGGGGATCTACTATGGGGCGGAATACGGCGGGCGCATTTCGTCGATCCTGCTCAACGTTCCCGGTGACGCCAGTGCGGTGATGACCACCCTTGACGGTCATCCGATGGCCCTGCGCGGAGAAGCAGGGCGCGCCCTGTCCACCTCTGCGGTAGCGAGCTTTATCGGGGGTACGATTGCCGTTGTGCTGATGACGCTTTTTGGCCCGCTGCTGGCTTCTGTCGCGGTCGGGTTTTCACCGGCGAACTATGTTGCCTTGATGGTTTTTGCCTTTGCATCATTGGCCTCGCTTGTGGGCAAGAGCACGGTCAAGACCCTCTTGGGCGCACTGATCGGGCTGATGCTGGCCACAATCGGGATCGACGCCAACACCGGCGTCGCACGCTATACATTCGGCATTCCCGACCTGCTTGCAGGGATTGATTTCCTGATCGTGGTTGTGGGTCTTTTCGGGATGGCGGAATTGCTGCACCTTGTAGAGCAGCAGGTCAAAGGAAACCTGAAATCCCTGCCCGTGGACAAGACCTTTGTGAAGGTTGCTGATATCGTCAAGCTGCGCTGGACGATCCTGCGATCATCCCTGATCGGGTTTGTCATCGGTGTCTTGCCGGGGACCGGCGCATCGGTTGCCTCGGCTGTCGCCTATGGCACGGAAAAGCGTCTGGCGGGGCCAGAGGGGTCAAAGACCTTTGGTACCGGTGACATTCGCGGCCTTGCCGCACCGGAATCGGCCAACAACGCAGCGGCAGGCGGCGCCATGGTGCCTATGCTGACGCTGGGTATTCCCGGGTCGGGTACGACAGCGATCCTGTTGGGGGCGCTGTTAATGTTCAACGTACAGCCCGGCCCGCTTTTGTTCACGCAAAAGCCCGAGATTGCTTGGGGTCTGGTGGCCTCGATGTATATTGGCAATGTCGCACTTTTGGTGATCAACCTGCCGCTCGTAGGGCTTTTTGCGCGGTTGCTGACGATCCCGCAACATTATCTGACGCCGCTGATCGCGATCCTTGCCTTTATCGGGATTTACACGATTGTCGGTAACCCGCATGATCTGTTCTTGATTACAGCCTTGGGCGTATTCGGCTGGTTCCTGCGCAAGCTGGATTTCTCGCTGGCCCCTGTTATCCTTGGCTTTGTCCTGGGGTCGCTGTTCGAAAACAACCTGCGCCGTGCGCTGTCGATCTCGGGTGGTGACTGGGCCATCCTGACGGAGGATCTTACAAGTATCGTGCTTTATATCCTAGCTTTTCTAGTGGTCTTCGCGCCGATCTGGCTGTCACGCAGAGCGCGCCGTGCGGCTGCGGCCTAACACTGTTACTCCGCATCTTGCCGCCCTCGCCATTGGCGGGGGCGGCGGCGTTTTGGCGCTTGGGCTGGGTTTGCCAGCGGCGGCACTGATCGGATCGACCTTTGCCGTAGCCTTGGCCGCCACCTTGCGTCTGCCCTTGGCTTTGCACCCGCGACTGCGCGACCTTGCCTTTGCCGTGATCGGCATTTCCTTGGGGGCAGGGGTCGAGGCCGAAGCCCTGAACCAGATCGGGGCATGGTCGGTGAGCCTTGCCATGTTGCTGGCCTGCCTTGCAACAACGCTTTTCGTGGGGACGGTGCTGTTGCAGCGGGTGTTCGGGATGGACCGCAACACCGCCATCCTTGCGACCAGCCCCGGCACAATGTCGAATGCCATCGCGCTTGCGCTCGAGGGGCGGGGTGATGCGACAACAATCCTGATCCTGCAGATGATCCGCTTGCTGGTTCTTGTGACCATTGTCCCTCCGGTGGCGATGCTGATTGACGCGGACAGCGGTTTCGCACCTGCCACGCCGATGGACCTCGCCCCCCTTGCGATCTTGGTGGGTGTGGCGCTTGCCCTTGGGCTTTGGGGCGCGCGCGCGGGAATTCCGGCGGCCTGTCTGTTGTTCGGGATGATCGTCAGCGCCGCGGCCCATGTCGCAGGTCTGGCACATGGCCCTGCGCCAACATGGGTCGTCAACGCCAGCTTTGTCATAACCGGTGCCGCGCTTGGCGCGCGATTGACCGCCGTGACCGGATCACAGCTTTTGCGCATGTCCAAAGCGGGGCTCTTGCTTGTCACCTCGGCGGTTGCGGTATCGCTTTGCTTTGCGGGGCTGACACATATCCTGACCGGATTGCCGCTTGCCCAAATCTGGATTGCCTTTGCCCCCGGCGGGGTCGAGGCGATGGCCGCGATCGGTCTGGCACTGGGCTATGATCCGGCCTATGTCGCCATTCATCATTTTGCGCGGATACTGGCGCTGGTGGTGTCAATCCCGTTCATCCTAAGCTGGTTTCGCTCATGAGGGTGCGGCATCCGGCGTGGTCGCCGCTCTGACACGCGCAGATCGCAAGTTTTTGCCGCCCGAAAGCCGGAGCGCGCGCTGGGCCATCCGTTCGATGCGCTGGCAAACCCCTTAGAATGTGGGCCGTCCTCCCAGCCGAGACATGGCCGCGGTACGCAGAATAGTGATCGCACCTTGGGTGCCGTCAATCAGAGGCACGGGGCAGTGCGGTCCGATCTTTGCGGCAACGCCTGCCAATGGACCGCCGCCCATGACAACACAGGTTGCGCCGCGCCGATGCAGGTCTTCGCACAATTGGCGAAGTTCCTCTGAAAAGCGGTTCTGGACGGTCCCGGGATCGCCAAAATCATCTGTCCTGACCGCCGCCGTCCCGATCAGCTTTGCGCCAAGTCCTGCCTCTTCGGCTTTTGTCTGCAATCCTGTGACAAGGCTTTGGCCGAAGGTCACGATGCCAAAGGGTCCGCCAAGTGCTGCGACGATGGAAAAGGCGGCGGTGGCGATGCCGATCACAGGGATGTCCGGGCGCAAGGCGCGGACTTCCTCGGCGCCGGTATTGCCGAAAGAGGCAAGTACAATGCCATCACAGGGCGCATCGTAGGCTTTGACAGTTTCCAGGACAGCGCGGCTGGCGTGGTCTGCGTCATCCGGTGTCACGATCAGCTCTGGCCCAAAGGTCGGCCGAACTGTTGTGAAGCAGTCTCCGGGTTGGGCCGCTGCATTGGCGGCCTCCCTGATCCGGTCCGTCACGCCTTTGGAGGTATTGGGATTGATGATCAACAACCGCATCAAAGTATGACCGACGGCAGCCAGAGCGAAAGGGCCGGAAAGACATTGACCAGTAGCAAGGCGACCAGCATCGCACCGATGAACATCAGCATGGAGGGAATGATCTTTGCGATCGAAATCTTTGCGATGGCACAGGTGATCAGGACCACAGAGGCAACAGGCGGGGTCTGCTGGCCGATCCCGAGGTTGATCGTCAGGATCAGGCCGAAATGCACACGATCAATCCCGAGCTGGTCCGCCAGAGGAAGGAAGATCGGCACCAGCATCAGGATCGCCGGCGTGCCGTGAATGATCGTGCCGGCCAGCAAGAAGAAGACATTGATGACCAGCAAAACCACCCAGTAGTTGTCCGATACCGCAAGAATAGCCTGCGCGATCTCTTGTGGGATCCGCTGGTTGGTCAGATACCATCCCAGCAAAGTCGAGGTTGCGACGATGAACATCAACATCGCCGAACGCTTGCCCGCGATGCGCAGCGTATCAACCAAAGTCCCCAGACGCACGGTCCGGTAGACGAACATCGCCAGCACAATGGACCAGAAGGCGGCAATGGCACCTGCCTCGGTGGCGGTGAAGACCCCGCCCAGAATACCCGCCAATACAAGGATTGGCAGTGTCAGCGGAATGGCGGCATCCTTGCCTGTTTCGATGACACGGGCGAAGGAAAACGCGCCCTCGGTCGGATAGCCACGCTTGACAGAGATGATATAGGCCGTTCCCATCAAAAGCGCACAGACCAGAAATCCCGGCACGATCCCTGCGGCGAAAAGCTCTGCGATCGAGGCATTTGCGACATAGGCATAAAGGATCAGGTTCAGGCTGGGCGGCACGATAATCGCCATTGTCGCCGAGGTCGATGTCACGGCGGCGGCAAAGGCAACCGGATAGCCGCGTTTTTTCATCTGCGGAATCATGACCGAACCAATAGCGGCCGCATCGGATGTCGCCGTGCCCGAGATTTCGGAAAAGAACAGCGATGTCAGGATGTTGACATGCGCCAATCCGCCCCGGATATGGCCAACGAGCGAAGAGGCAAAGGCAATCAGCTTTTCAGCGATTTTGCCTTGGTTCATGATTTCGCCTGCAATCATGAACAAGAGTGCGGCCACCAAAAGATAGTTGTTGGCGCCACCAAAGGGGATCAATCCGATAATTTGCGGCACGACCGCAGGATCAATGATGATCATGGTCGCCGCAGTGATCCCCAGCACAAAGCCGATTGGCAGACCTGCAATCAGCAGGACCACAAGCAGGATCAGGATCATCCACCCCGGATCAAGAAACATCACGCGTCACTTTCAGGCAAAAGGTCCAAAGGATCGATGCGGCCGGTCACGATGCCGACAAAGCGCACCGCGCAAAACAAGGCGATCAGCGCGCCACCAAAGGGCATGGCGCCGCGGAACAAGGCCATCGGCGCATCAATGGATATCAAGGATCGCGCCCCGAAACTGGCTGCCGCAATGCCACCGTACCACGCCAGCATTGCCCCGAAGAGACCCATCAGTATCAGGTTCAACGCCGTGACCACCCGCATCATTCCCGCAGGCATGACGCGCAACACGGCATCAAATCCTAGATGTTCGTTCGTTCGGGTCAGATAGGCTGCGCCGATAAAGGTCAGCATTGCCAAAAGATGCGCGGGCAGTTCCTCGCCCCATGACACGCTGTCGTTGAGGACGAAGCGGGCGAAGACCGCCCAGTTCAACAAAACCAGAAGGAGACCGGCAAGTGAAATGACCATGACATCAAGCAGAGCGCCCAGCCAGCGATCCAAGGTCGATACCAAGGCGTCAATACGGTCCATGCGCGGTCTCCCGATCCGGTTCACTCGATCCCGAGCGCGATTTTGGTCTCGGCGATCATGTCCGCACCAATGACATCGACAAAGGTCGGGCTTTCATAAAGTGGCGCGGCAGCAGCTTGGAAGGCTGCGAAATCGATCTCGTTCACAGCGATCTTGTCCGAGAGTGCCGCGATCGTCTCTGCATCTGTCGTCTCGCCCCAGCTGAACGACCATGGTGCGACTTCTTTTGCCACAGAGATGACCGTGTCACGCAAATCTGCGTCGAGCGAGGCAAGGAATGGCTCTCCGATCACAAGGAAGGTGGGCAGATAGACGTGGTTTGACAGCGACATATAACCCTGCACTTCGAAGAGCTTGGCGGTGTCGACCACGTTCGCAGGGTTTTCCTGTCCGTCGATGGTGCCCTGATCCAGTGCCGAATAGACCTCTCCAAACGAAAGTGGCGTCGCGTTGGCGCCCAGGGTGTTGAACATCTCGACACGCTGACGGTTTGTCGGCGTGCGGATCTTCAGTCCTTCAAGATCGGCTGGCGTCACTATGGGGCGGACATTGTTGGTAATCTGGCGAAAGCCATTGTCCCACATGGCGGCAAGAACCATTCCTGTTCCATCGAACCCTTCGGACAACATTTCACCCGCAGGGCTGTCGATGAAGGCCTGTACCGCTGCGCGGTCCTCGAACAGGTAAGGCAGGTCGAAAATCGACGTGCGTGTGTTGATCTGTGCGACCGCCGAGGCCGACAAAGAGGCTTGGTGCGTCCCAAAGCCAAGGCCCTGAAGCACGTCTTCTTCTTTGCCAAGGGTATTGGACATAAAGATCTGGACGTCGATTTCGCCCGGCGCTGCCGCTTCAAGCCGTGTTTCATATTCCAACAGGAAAACATGGGCAAAAGAGCCTTCGGGCAGGGATGAATTGATCTGCATGACGGCTTGCG
>NZ_JANQTS010000079.1 GCF_030731595.1 Yoonia sp. | reverse complement strand
AGAAGATGGCCGGCCACATGGGTTCTGCCCGCGTGACCACACAGAACCTGCAAGTCGTGAAGACAGATGCTGACCGTGGCGTGATCATGGTGAAAGGCGCTGTTCCCGGCTCTAAGGGTGGCTGGGTCACAATCAAGGATGCGGTCAAAAAGCCGACACCCGAGAACGTGATCTATCCTGCTGGTCTGAAGTCGCTGGACGAAGAAGCCAAGCGTTTGGCTGAAGAAGCTGCTGCCGCTGCCGCTGCTGAAGAAGCTGCTGCCGCAAAGGCCGCTGCTGAAGCAGAGCAGGCCGCATTGGAAGCTGCTGAAGCCGAAGCCGCAAACGAAGCCCCGGCAGATGATGCCGCCGAGACTGAGGGTGATAAAAATGAAGGCTGATGCAATCAAACTGGATGGCAAAGCCGCCGGTTCCGTCGAATTGAACGACGAAATCTTTGGTCTTGAGCCACGCAAGGACATCTTGCACCGCGTCGTCCGTTGGCAGCGCAACAAGGCAATGGCGGGTACACACGATGTGCTTGGTCGTTCCGAAGTGTCGTATTCGACCAAGAAGATCTATCGCCAAAAAGGCACCGGTGGCGCACGTCACGGGTCCAAGGGCGCGCCGATCTTCCGTCACGGTGGTACATACAAGGGTCCAACCCCGCGCAGCCACGCCCATGACCTGACCAAGAAGTTCCGCAAGTTGGGACTGAAGCATGCCCTGTCCGCCAAAGTGGCCGCAGGCGAGCTGGTCATCGTGGACACGATCGAAGTCAAAGATGCCAAGACAGGTGCGCTGGCCAAAATGGTCGGTTCACTGGGTTGGAAGCGTGCGCTGATCATCGATGGGGCCGAAGTGAACGCAAACTTCGCCAAGGCCGCAGCCAACATCACAACCATTAACGTTCTCCCATCCATGGGTGCCAACGTTTACGACATCCTCAAGTCAGACACACTCGTCTTGACCAAAGCAGGCGTCGCAGCACTGGAGGCTCGTTTAGCATGAGCGCGAAAGCAGAACATTACGACGTGATCCGCAAGCCGATCATCACCGAAAAAGCAACGATGGCGTCTGAAGCCAATGCCGTTGTTTTCGAAGTGGCAATCGACAGCAACAAGCCACAGATCAAGCAGGCTGTTGAAGCTCTGTTCGGTGTGAAGGTCAAAGCGGTCAACACGACAATCACCAAAGGCAAAGTGAAGCGCTTCCGCGGTTCGCTGGGCACCCGCAAGGATGTCAAGAAAGCCTATGTGACGCTGGAAGCCGGCAACACAATCGACGTGTCCACCGGTCTGTAAGCCAGACGCCAAGAATTGAAAAAGGCCCCCAGCGCAAGCTGGGGGCCTTTTTTGTTGGTGGTTCACCCGCTTGGGGTTAGAATCTCCACAACAACATCCGGACATTGCTCCATGATCACCAAAGCGGATGACTTTTTTGCCAAAGGCTGTGGCCGTTGCGCGCGGTTTGAGACCCCTGACTGTTCTGCGATGACTTGGGGGGCGGGTGTGGCGGCCTTGCGCGCAGTCTGCCTTGATATGGGACTGCAAGAGACCGTCAAGTGGGGGCATCCCTGCTATTTGCACGCCGATCGCAACATCGCTTTAATCGGCGCGTTTCGCAGTGATTTCCGTCTTACCTTCATGAACGCGGGTCTTTTGGGGGATACGCATGGCGCGCTGGTCGCGAACGGCCCCAATACCGCCACGCCCAGTGTGATGACGTTTACCAGCGTTGCAGAAGTTGCTGCCAAAGACGACACCATCCGTCACTATTTGGCGGCGCTGAAGAATTTTGCGGAACGGGGTATCAAGCCGCCCAAAATTGTCCGGGAGATCACCTTGCCGGATGAATTGGTGGACGTCCTGGACCAGGACCCCGAGCTGTCAGAGGCGTTTGCGGCCCTCACACCGGGGCGGCAACGCAGCTATGTTCTGAGTATCAACAGTGCTAAACAGACTGCCACGCGCTTGAACCGGATCGCCAAGTTCCGCGACAAGATTATTGCGGGCAAGGGCGCCACGGAACGCTAGGGCGCCTTAGCTGATCGTCATCACCACAGCACCGGAGGCCACCAATGCCACGCCGATCCAGCCACCCGTAGACAGATGCTCGCCCAGAAACAGCACGCCGAAGACCGCGACCAGTACGACGCTGAGTTTATCGACAGGGGCCACCTGCGATGCGTTGCCCAGCTTCAGTGCGCGGAAATAGCAGACCCATGATGCGCCGGTCGCAAGGCCGGAGAGGATCAGGAAGATCGCACTCTTGGGGGATATGGTGTTAAGGGGCTGGTACTGTTTGGTGGCCAGCAGGATGGCCCCCAAGACGACGATCACGACCAGCGTGCGCAGGAAGGTCGCAAAGTCCGACGGGATATTCTCGATCCCGACCTTGGCAAAGATCGCGGTGAGGGCGGCAAAGACAGCGGCCATGACCGCCCAGAACTGCCAAGAGGTACCGATGTTTTCCATTGGGTGTGGTCCTGTGGTTGGGGGATAACCAAAGCATTGCACGCAGGGAAAGGCGAGGGCGAGTCATTTTGCATCGGGGAAAGCCCAGACATAAGTAGGCCGAGGCCTGTTCTGGCAATCTGAGTACCGATCCAGAAACGGACCAGCGCGAGCCCCACCGGCAAGACTAGAATTTTGTCCTAGGTTGCACCTTCGCGTGACCTTTGGCCCTGATTTAATTGATTGTCGGCTATAGACACCTCCCACCCACCCCGCTATACGCCCACCAATCGCACAGCCTCGGATTCGTCCGGGGCTGCGCTTTTATTACGTCGGGGACCTTCGGGGCCCTATAACATCAGGGTCTATTCACTAGGCCCGCCAAGCAAACGGAAGAAGCAAACATGGCACTCAAGTCGTACAAACCGACGACGCCGGGCCAGCGTGGGCTGGTGCTGATCGACCGTTCGGAGCTTTGGAAAGGACGTCCCGTCAAGGCCCTCACAGAGGGTCTGACAAAGTCGGGCGGCCGGAACAACACCGGACGGATCACTATGCGTCGTATTGGTGGGGGCGCAAAGCGTCTTTACCGCATCGTCGATTTCAAGCGCAACAAGCTGGACATGCCAGCTGTCGTCGCACGGATCGAATATGACCCGAACCGCACCGCATTCATCGCGCTGATCCAGTACGAAGACGGCACACAGAATTACATCATCGCTCCGCAGCGTCTTGCTGTCGGTGACAAGGTGGTCGCATCCGCCAAGGCTGACATTAAGCCCGGCAACGCGATGCCTTTCTCGGGCATGCCCATCGGGACGATCATCCACAACATCGAAATCAAAGCAGGCAAAGGCGGCCAGATCGCCCGTGCAGCCGGCACCTACGCCCAGTTTGTTGGTCGTGATGGTGGCTATGCGCAGATCCGCCTGTCTTCGGGTGAATTGCGTCTGGTCCGCCAGGAATGCATGGCCACTGTCGGTGCTGTGTCGAACCCAGACAACTCGAACCAGAA
>NZ_JANQTS010000078.1 GCF_030731595.1 Yoonia sp. | reverse complement strand
CAGGCATCGCCGGTAGATTGCCCGTATCATCGCGCCAAAGCTTGACGAGATCCGTGATCGCAGCCTGGGAAGAGGTCATGGAATAAAGGTTGCACATGGAGCGAAAGTGGCACGGCTGACGGGTGCAAGCAATAACGGGTATGCTGTGCGGAATGTTCCGAAGGAAACAGCAGACCGTCGCGCAGAATGCAGCGAATGGCAGGTTAGAGCCCAGAATAACCGGTGCTGCGAACAGCACAAATGGCAGCAAAGCCGAAATTCTAGTATACTCCGGTTGGACACTGTCCTACCAACACTGACACGATTTCATGTCATCTCTGATTAACGGAAATGGAGATATGCAGCGCTTCTCATCTATAATACTGGTCCTGAGTGCAGGGTTCCTTTGCATTACGCCGGCTATCCTAGTTGCTGAAGATGTTTTTGTCATTGATCTCTTTGGCAACGAGAATTCAGATTCACCAGAATCGGTCAAAAAATGCTTTATCTATAGGGGCGATGATGAGGATGCTCTCTATGCAGAAGAGCCCTGTGAAGTTGCCGAAAGAGACCGAGAACAATCGCAAAAATGTTTTATTGTGACAAGAGAAGGGAACAATTGGTTCCGTCGAGTGATACCATGCAGCTAGTGCTTCTGTTATATTAGCTACACGACACCCCCATGATAAATTTCATGCATCAATAAACCGTCGAAATCGCCAGAAAGCAGCCCTTCTTGCTCAAGTGGTGGACGGCAGCAAAGTCCGCTAAGCAGACCTATCTCCGAAGGTAGCAAAATTGCGTCTGTCAAATAAGAAGGGCCACCGCATTGCGATGGCCCTGTTTGTCTTACTTCAACAGCGATTTCACCTTCTCCGCCGTGTCCTTGGCGGTGATGCCGAACTTCTCGAACAGGTCCTCGGCGGGCGCAGAAGCCCCGAAGCCGTGCATCCCGATAAACCCTGACTTCTCGCGCTTGCCGCGCTCGCCAAAGAGCCAGCGGTCCCAGCCAAAGCGGATGCCTGCCTCGATGGCGACGCGCACAGGGCCGCCGGGCAGGACGCGTTTGCGGTAGGCTTCGTCCTGTTCCTCGAACAGCTCCCAGCATGGCATGGAAACCACGCGTGTGCCGATCCCTTCGGCTTCCAACAGATCGCGGGCTTCCATCGCAATGGACACCTCGGAACCGGTGGCCAGCAGGATCGCCTGCCGCTTGGCTATCGCGTCGGCCAGCACATAGGCGCCTTGGGCAGTCAGGTTCTTGGCCTTATGCTCGGTCCGCACGGTGGGCAGGTTTTGCCGTGTCAGTGACAGTACGCTGGGTGTTTTCTGCGCGGTCAGCGCGATTTCCCAAGCTTCCGCCGTTTCAACTGTATCGGCAGGGCGGAAGACATTCATGTTGGGTGTCGCACGCAGCATGGCCAGATGCTCGACCGGCTGGTGTGTGGGGCCGTCTTCGCCAAGCCCGATGCTGTCGTGGGTCATGACGTAAGTGGTCGGAATACCCATCAATGCAGACAGACGCATCGCGCCGCGCGCATAATCGGTGAAACACATGAATGTACCGCCATAAGGCCGCGCACCGCCATGCAGCGCCATGCCGTTCATCGCAGCCGCCATCCCGTGTTCGCGCACGCCGTAGTAGATATAGCGGCCCTTGCGGTTGTCGGGGTGGAATACGCCCATGTCCTTGGTCAACGTGTTGTTGGAGCCTGTCAGGTCAGCCGATCCGCCAATGGTTTCGGGCATGATCGGATTGATGACTTCCAGCGTCATTTCCGAGGACTTGCGGGTCGCGACCGAAGGCGCGCCTTCGCTGATCTGCTTTTTGAGGGCGCGGATGGTGGCCGACAGCTTTTTGGGGGCTTCGCCTGCATAGGTGCGGTTGAACTCGGCCTGTTTGTTGGCGGAGAGGGCGGCAAAGCGCGCCTCCCAGGCTTTGCGCGTTTCAGCGCCGCGTGCGCCAATGGCGGCCCACTGCTTGAGCACATCCGGTGCGACTTCGAAGTCACCCATCGGTGCGCCATAAGCCTCTTTCGCGGCTTTCAACTGGTCGGCGTTGGTCAATGCGCCGTGGCCTTTGGAGGTGTCCTGTGCCGCATGGCCCAATGCGATGTGGGTCTTGCAGGCAATCATCGACGGGCGCGGGTCTTGCTTGGCGATGGTGATCGCGGCGTCAATCGCCTCTGGGTCATGACCGTCGATGGATTGGACATGCCAGCCGGAGGCATCGAAGCGCATCTGCTGGTTGGTAATATCGGCGATATCGACGGTGCCGTCGATGGTGATGTTGTTGTTGTCCCAGAACACGATCAGATTGGACAGCTTTTGCATACCCGCCAGCGCGATGGCTTCCTGGCTGATGCCTTCCATCAGGCAACCGTCACCGGCCATCACGTAAGTGTGGTGGTTGATGATCTTCTTGCCCCATGTGGCGCGCTGGATTTCTTCGGCAATCGCAAAGCCGACAGAGTTGGCGATGCCTTGGCCCAGGGGACCGGTGGTGGTTTCGATGCCGCGGGCGTGGCCGTATTCGGGGTGGCCTGCCGTCTTTGCGCCCCACTGACGGAAGTTCTTGATTTCTTCCAGCGGCATATCTTCATAGCCGGTGAGGTACATCAGGGAATACAGCAGCATCGAGCCGTGGCCTGCCGACAGGATAAACCGGTCACGATCCGGCCATGCGGGGGCCTTGGGATCGAACTTCAGGTGCTTTTCAAAAAGCACCGTCGCCACGTCGGCCATGCCCATCGGCATACCAGAGTGGCCAGAGTTCGCAGCGGCAACTGCATCCAGTGTCAATGTGCGGATGGCTGTGGCTTTCATCCAATGGTCGGGGTGGGCGGTGCGCAGGGCTGCAATATCCAAGGTGGTCAGGTCCTATTTACAAAGATGAACGTCGAGGCTGACAGCCTCATAGCAGGCCCTTACCCAAGATCAAGCATGACAGCTAAGTTGCTCTTTTTCTTGGCACCTGTCAGTTTGCGAGGGGGCAGGCGATAGCTTACCCTCGACATATGGAGGCGCGATTCGGTCGTTTACGTTCTGCGGAAGTGACAAAATTGCGAATAGCCGAAAGAATAATGGCGCGTGCCCGGGGAAACCCAAAGGCCACGAAAGGACGAGCGGATGAGTGATATCAGTGCATTGGAGGGCCGCATTACTGCGGCGCTGGATCGTATCAGGCGCGGGTTGGATCGGCCTGTCGGTGACGGGGCTGCCGATGCGGCCTTGCAGGTGGCCTTGGATGAAGAGCGTGCAAGCAACGCGGAATTGGTTGAACGCGTCCGTCTTCTGAAAGAACGGCAGGATACGCAGGTTGCCAGCCTGACTGCACGGGTCGAGACCCAGCGCAATCAACTGATGCAGCTGGACGAAGAGCTACAGCAACTGCGGGCGTCCAACGTGCAGTTGCGGGATATGAATACAAAGCTGCGCGAGGCGGTGACGACCGGTCTCGCACCCGCTTTGCACGATGCCGCCGTCGCTGCCGAGATTGAAGCGCTGCACGCACAGCGTTCCGCAGACGCCGCAGAGGTTGACGCCATCCTTGCCGAACTCAAGCCCCTTATCGAGGAGACACCCTATGCCGCAGGTTGAGATCGCCATTGGTGGACGGACATTCGAAGTCGCCTGTCAGGACGGGGAAGAGCATTTCCTCCATTCCGCCGCCGCGATGCTGGACGCCGAGGCGGCGCATTTGGCCGATCAGATCGGCCGGATGCCGGAATCGCGCATGTTGTTGATGGCGGGCCTGATGCTGGCTGACAAAACCGCAGGACTTGAGGACAAGGTGCGCCAGCTTGAAGCGGAAGCGGCCAAGACCCGCGCCCAGATCGAGATGATGCAGGCGCAGCCACGGCCAGAACCCATGCGCGTTGAAGTGCCGGTTATTCCGGCTGAAATCACTGATACGCTTGCAGAAATTGCAGCCCGCGCCGAAGCTTTGGCCGATCAGGTCGAAGCGCGTTAAGGGGAGGGAGGGCGCGGTGCCCTCCCGGTCAGTTTAGGCGTTAGCTTCGCGGATTTTATCGGCGGCGTCCTTGTCGAAGGTCACGCCATTTTCCGAGAACAGCGTATCCAGTTCGCCTGACAGGGTCATTTCTGTGATGATGTCACAGCCACCTACAAATTCGCCTTTGACATAAAGCTGCGGGATGGTTGGCCAGTCAGAGTAATCTTTGATCCCTTGGCGGATGTCGTCATCTGCCAGCACATTCACATCGGCGAAATCAACGCCCATGAAGTTCAGAACCCCGGCGACACGGGACGAAAACCCGCATTGCGGCATGGATTTTGTGCCCTTCATGAACAGGACCACGTCATTGGTCGTGACGGTTTCTTTGATTTTGTCTTGGGCTGACATATCCGTTTACTCCGGGGCTTTGGTGGTAAGGCCAAGGGCGTGAATTTCGCCGCTGTCCACCTTGGGTTTGATTACTGCCATGACCGCCCGTTGTTGCTGGATCCGGTTCATGCCGCGAAAGCTTTCGTCGATCACCATCCCTTGGAAGTGCACGCCATCGTCCCCTTGGATCTCGATTGTCGCATTGGGGAAATGGGCGCGCAGCAGTTCTTCGATGTCGTGGGCGGTGATGGCCATGGGTCGTCCTTTGATCGGTTGGTCTTAATCTAGGTGCGTCGCGTCGGGTGGGCAAGTGGTGTCGCCATCGCGGGACGGATCAGGCGACCGCTTTCTCGAATGACGTGCGGAATATCTGGGCGAGATCCGCAAGAGCTGCGCTGTGGCGCCCAAAGGTCACTTGATCGCCGCCTGCTTTCCCGACAGTCGTCAGCGTGACGCCTGCCTGATTGGCCGCGACCATCAAGCCCTCTGCCTGATCAAAGTTGCAGGCGATCAGATAGCGCGCCTGATCTTCGCCAAAAAGCGTGGGCGTGTCTTCGACGTCCAGAGTGATCCCCACGCCTGCGGCCTCTGCCATCTCGAAGGCGGCCAATGCAAGCCCGCCATCGCTGAGGTCTGTGCAGGCTTTGATATAGCTGTGGTTGGCGCGGATGAAATCGCCGTGGGCCTTTTCTGCCGTCAGATCGACGGCGGGCGCGTCGCCTTCGGCCCGCCCATAGACTTCGGCCAAAAGGGCCGATTGCCCAAGATGTCCGGTCGTTTCGCCCAAGAGCAGCAGCAGGTGCCCCTCGCGGATGTCACCGATGATCATCTCGTCAGGGTGGTTGATAATCCCGACAGCCCCGATTGTGGGGGTCGGCAGAATGCCCTTGCCGTCGGTTTCATTGTAAAGCGAGACGTTGCCAGACACGATCGGCATGTCGAGCGCTTTGACCGCTTCGCCGATCCCTTGAATCGCACCCACGAATTGCCCCATGATTTCAGGCTTTTCGGGGTTTCCGAAGTTCATATTGTCAGTGGTCGCCAAGGGGCGCGCGCCGACAGCAATCAGGTTGCGGTAGGCTTCGGCCACCGCTTGTTTGCCACCTTCGACGGGGTTGGCTTTGACATAGCGGGGGGTCACATCGCTTGTGAAGGCCAGTGACTTATCGGTACCATGTACGCGCACGATGCCAGAGCCCTGACCGGGCGTGCGGGCCGTATCGCCCATAACCTGCTGGTCATATTGTTCATAGACCCACTGCTTGCCTGCATAATTGGGGCTGCTGATCAGCGCCTTCAGCCCGTCGAGCGGATGCACGCCCGTGACCTCGCCCAGCGGGGCGGCGGCGGGTGTGGGCACCCAAGGGCGGTCGTATTCGGGGGCAGAGCCAGACAGTGTTGCCAAAGGCAGGTCGGCCTTGACCTCGCCATTGTGTTCAACAATGAAACGATCTTCGGCGATTGTTTCCCCAACGATAGCAAAATCGAGGTCCCATTTTTCGAAAACCGCACGGGCTTCGGCCTCCAGTTCCGGCTTGAGCACCATCAGCATCCGCTCTTGGCTTTCGGACAGCATCATCTCGTAGGCGGTCATATTTGTTTCGCGTTGTGGCACGGCGTTCAGGTTCAGGCGGACACCCAAGCCGCCTTTGTCGCCCATTTCGACCGCAGAACAGGTCAGGCCAGCGGCACCCATGTCCTGAATCGAAATCACCGCACCTGTTGCCATCAATTCCAGCGTCGCTTCCATCAGGCGCTTTTCGGTGAAGGGGTCACCCACTTGGACAGTGGGGCGCTTTTCCTCGATGGTGTCATCAAATTCGGCCGAGGCCATGGTTGCGCCGCCGACGCCATCGCGCCCTGTCTTTGCGCCAAGATAGACGACAGGCATGCCGACGCCGGAAGCGGCGGAATAGAAAATCTTGTCTGCATCGGCAAGGCCGGCGGCAAAGGCGTTCACAAGGCAGTTGCCGTTATAGGCGGGGTCAAAGCGGACTTCACCACCGACAGTGGGCACACCAAAACAATTGCCATAGCCGCCCACACCCGCAACCACGCCGTTGACCAGTTGTTTGGTCTTGGGGTGGGATGGTGCGCCGAAAGAGAGCGAATTCATCGCCGCAATCGGACGTGCACCCATTGTAAAGACATCCCGCAGAATACCGCCCACGCCAGTGGCCGCACCCTGATAGGGCTCGATATAGCTGGGGTGGTTGTGGCTTTCCATCTTGAAGACAACCGCCTGACCATCGCCAATATCGACAACGCCCGCGTTCTCGCCGGGGCCGCAGATCACCTGCGGGCCTGTCGTCGGCAGGGTGCGCAGCCATTTCTTGGAGGATTTGTAAGAGCAATGCTCGTTCCACATGGCCGAGAAAATGCCCAACTCTGTAAAGGTCGGCGTGCGCCCGATGATGTCGAGAATGCGCTGATATTCATCAGGCTTGAGCCCGTGGGATGCGATCAGGTCTTCGGTGATGGCTGGCTCTTGCATAATAACCCCTTTGGCAGTTGCCGCCTTTTACCGAGGCAAGCGCCAATGGGAAAGCACCATTTGCCAAGAAAAAAGCCGGGCACAAGGCCCGGCGAAGTCCAACAGGGAGGTGAAGATGATGAGCGTTTCGGCATCATCGCCTTCAAGGGAGGAGATAGTGCGCGTTTTTTGACCATTCAAGAAAAAATAGAATGAAGCGTGCGCAAACCCGCTATGTGTTGCGCGCATGGCTCACATCCAACCGGTGCGAAGGAACGGACCTCAATACAATTTATGGGTGTTGATCAAAGCTCTGTTGCTTCGCGCATTTTTCGCCTGTGAGCAAAGATTTCCTCTTGTACGAAATCGCGGAATGCGGCGATCCGTTTGGATTGGCGCAACTCTTCGGGGTAGGCCAGAAAAACGGGGACCTCGCCGCTTTCCAGATCTGGCAGGACGCGGACAAGTTCGGGAAAATCTTCGGTGACATAGTCGGGCAGCATCCCGATTCCGATGTTGTTCAAGACACCTTGCAGCACACCGAAATAGTTGTTCACTGTGAAAAGGTTCTGGATGTCATAGGTCATGAGATGCTGCACAAGCGTGGCACCTGCGGCCACCTGAATAGAGTTGAGGCTTTGGCAGATCAGCCTGTGATCGCGCATATGCTCCAATTCTGTCGGCGTGCCGTTCTTTTCCAGATAGGAGGGCGATGCATAAAGCCGCATCCGCACAGACATCAGGCGTTTGCGGATCAGATCGGCCTGGCTGGGTTCTTTCATGCGGATCGCCACATCAGCTTCGCGCATCGGCAGGTCGAGCACGCGCTCTTCTAGCATCAGGTCGATCTTGAGGTCGGGGTAAAGTTCATAGAGTTTGGGCAGGCGCGGGGCCAGCCACAGCGTGCCGAACCCTGTGGTTGTGGTCACGCGTAACTCGCCGAACACTTCTTCTTCACTGTCGCGGATGCGCGCAGAGGCGGCTTCGAGCCGCTTGTTCATGGATTTGGTCGCGTCAAACAGAAGCTCGCCCTGTTCGGTCAGGATCAGCCCGCGCGCATGGCGGTGAAACAGCGTGGTATTGAGCGATTCTTCCAAGGCGCGAATTTGCCGACTGACCGCAGATTGCGACAAATGCAGCGTGTCGCCTGCGTGGGTCAGAGATCCCGCATCCGCAACAGCGTGAAAGATTCTTAGTTTATCCCAGTCCATTCTGCCGAGCCGCCACCTTTGTTACCGCTATCGTTGACACATTAGTACGCGGAATACCCCCTTTTATGCAAACGCAGCGAGAAATTATTTTCTGCTTTGTAGGTCAGCCTTTTTGACCTATGCTGAACAAGAGCGCTTTGACGCATTGGGAGGTGCGACATGACACATCAGGATGTATCCCTTAACGACCGGTATGACCTGACGAAATCGCGTGTTCTTTTGAACGGAACCCAAGCCCTTGTGCGCCTGATGCTGATGCAGCGCGCGCGCGATGAAAAGGCAGGCTTGAACACCGCAGGCTATGTGACGGGCTATCGCGGGTCACCTTTGGGCGCTGTCGATATGCAGATGACCCGCGCCAAGAATGTGCTGGACCCTGCCCATATCACTTTTCAACCCGGATTGAACGAAGACCTTGCCGCGACAGCCCTTTGGGGCGCGCAGCAGGCGGAACTGCGGGGCGAGGGCAAATATGATGGCGTCTTTGGCCTTTGGTACGGCAAAGGCCCCGGCGTGGACCGTTCTGGCGATGTGATGCGCCATGCCAATATGGCAGGCACCTCGCCTCATGGCGGCGTCATCATGGCGATGGGGGATGACCATACCGGCGAAAGCTCGACCACCTTGCACCAGTCCGATTGGGCGATGATTGATGCCTATATGCCGATCGTGTCGCCCGCAGGCGTGCAAGAGGTGCTGGATTACGGGCTTTATGCCTATGCGCTGTCGCGGTTTGCGGGCGTCTGGGTGGGCCTCAAGACGATGAAGGACACGATCGAGGTGACCTCTGTCGTCGATGGCAGCCCTGACCGGATGTCGTTCGTCCAGCCTGATCTGGACCTGCCCGAGGGCGGGCTGAACATCCGCCTGATCGACACGCCGCAACTGCAAGAGGCGCGGATGATCGACCACAAACGCTTTGCCGCCGAGGCCTTTGCCCGCGCCAACAAGATGGACCAGCGCAAATGGGGCAAGCCGGGCGCGAAGATAGGCTTTGTCGCGGCGGGCAAGAACTGGCTGGATTTGCAGCATGCGCTGTCGCTGCTGAATATTGACGCGGCCGAGGCTGAACGCTTGGGGATCACGACCTATAAGATCGGGCAGGTCTGGCCGCTGGATATGGCGTCCTTCCACGACTGGGCCGAGGGCCTTGATCTGATCGTCGTCGTCGAGGAAAAGCGCAAGTTGATCGAAGTGCAGGTCAAAGAGGCGCTTTTTGATGATCGGCAGGGCCGCCGCGTTTATGGCTGGCACAAGGGCGATGAACACTCTGCTGGCCGCCGCGAAGAGATTTTCCAGACCAAGGCTGACCTGAACCCCATTGTCGTCGCCGAAAAACTGGGCGGCATCTTGACGGAAGAAGGCTGCGGGTCGTCGGGGATCGCGGCAGGCTTGGCCGCTTTGGCCGAAGCGCGCAGGGCCGATAATGCGCCCGAACTGGCGGCGCGCTTGCCCTATTTCTGTTCAGGCTGTCCGCATAACTCCTCGACCAAAGTGCCGGAGGGGTCTCGCGCCTATGCGGGGATCGGCTGCCATTACATGGTGCAGTGGATGGACCGCGAAACCGTGGGCTTTACCCAGATGGGGGGCGAAGGTGCCAATTGGGTCGGCGAGGCCCCTTTTTCCACGCGCGACCATGTGTTCCAGAACATCGGTGACGGAACCTATAACCACTCCGGCATTCAGGCGATCCGTTTTGCCGTGATGGCGGGCACCAATATCACCTATAAAATCCTCTATAACGACGCGGTCGCGATGACCGGTGGGCAGGGGAATGACGGCGGGTTGACCGCAGACCAGATTTGCCGCGAATTGCAGGCGATGGGTGTGCGTCATATCGCGCTGGTCCATGACGAGAAAGAAGACCTTGATCTGTCGCTCTTCCCCAAGGGGCTGGACGTGAACGAGCGTGCCAATTTGCCGCTCGTACAAGAGAAATTCAGCAAATACAAAGGCGTGTCCGCCATTGTTTATGTGCAGACCTGCGCGGCCGAGAAACGGCGCAGACGCAAGCGCGGTCAATTCCCGGACCCTGACAAGCGCGTGTTCATCAACACCGATATCTGCGAAGGCTGCGGCGATTGCGGTGTGCAGTCCAATTGCGTCTCGATTGTGCCTGTCGAAACCGAACTGGGCCGCAAGCGTGCAATTGACCAATCCTCCTGCAACAAGGATTTCTCCTGTGTCAAAGGCTTTTGTCCGTCCTTCGTGACGATCGAGGGCGCAAAAATCCGCAAGGAGGCCACAGCAGAGGTCGATCTTCCGGACATGCCCGAGCCTGAATTGCCGGTCATCAACGGCACCTACAATACCGTCATCACGGGCGTCGGCGGCACAGGTGTTGTGACCATCGGGGCCGTTCTTGCCATGGCCGCGCATATTGATGGCAAGGGTGCGGGCATGATGGAGATGGCGGGGCTCGCGCAAAAGGGCGGTGCGGTGCATATCCATTGCCGGATTGGCGAAAGCCCGAGCGATATCAACGCGATCCGCGTGGCAACGGGTGAATGCGATGCGCTGATCGGGGGCGATCTGGTGGTCTCTGCGGGGTCCAAGACGCTGGGCCTGATGAAGACCGGACGCACCAAAGGCGTGGTGAACAGCCACGAGATCATCACCGGCGATTTTACCCGTGATACGGAATTCAAGCTCCCCACAGACCAGTTGCGCCTGTCGCTTGAGGCGCGCCTGTCCGACAATCTGATGATGTTTGATGCCTCTGATCTGGCCAAGGCGCTTTTGGGTGACAGCATCTACTCAAACATGATGATCTTTGGCGCGGCATGGCAGATGGGCGCGATTCCGGTAAGTTACGAGGCGATCCTTGGGGCGATCGAGTTGAACGGGGCGGCCGTGAACCGCAATATCCGCGCCTTTGAACTGGGGCGGTGGGCCTATCTCAATCCGCAGGATGCGCAGGGGTTGCTGACGCCGAATGTGATCGCTTTGCCAAAGTCTGTCGAAGACAAGATCGCCTTTCGCGAGAACCATTTGGCCGCCTATCAAGGGCCACGTCTGGTCAAGCGCTACCGGCGTTTGGTCGACCAGTTTCAGGATGTCCCCCTGCAAGAGGCTGTGGCGAAAGGCTATCATAAGCTGCTGACATATAAGGACGAATACGAGGTCGCGCGGCTTTTGGCCGAAACACGGGCCAAGGCCGAAGCCGAGTTTGATGGTGATCTGAAGCTGACCTATCATCTGGCACCGCCGATGCTGACCAAGACAGGCCCCGACGGGCGCCCCGCCAAAAAGGAATTCGGCGCGCGCATGGCGGCATTCTTTCCCAGGCTTGCCAAATTCAAGTGGTTGCGCGGCACGCCGTTCGATCCGTTTGGGCGCACTGCCGAACGTCGGATGGAACGCGCGCTGATCAAGCAATACGAGGCCGATATGGCCGAAGTGCTGAAAATCCTGCGGCCTGATACGCGCGATGCGGCGATAGCTTTGGCGCAGCTGCCTCTGGATATTCGCGGCTTTGGCCCGGTCAAGGACGCCAACGCGCGCAAGGCGGAAAAGCGGCGCGAGGAACTGCTGGCTGTTCTGCGCGCAACACCGATGCAGCAGGCGGCCGAGTAACGCCGTTTTGTCATTTGCTTGTTGCACAGACGTGGTACGAGCACCCAAACGAAATCGAGACAGGCCCCGACGATGCCCGCCACCGAACGTCAAGTCGCGCGTGATATAACCTATGCTTCCGCTGCCAAAGGACGTGGCGGTCGTGCCATGATCCGCGTGCTGGAAAATGCGACGGGGCGGCTGCGTTTGATCCGCAAAGCCAAGGGATACGACCTTGATGTGGCGGCAGGTCATGATTTTTGGAAAGTGATATCAGAGCGTTACGGGCTGGAATTGCAAGTCATTGGCGGAACGCTTGATACGATCCCGACAACCGGCCCGTTGATTGTGGTCTCGAACCATCCTTATGGCATTCTCGACGGGTTGATGATGGGGCGGATCTTGTCGGAACGCCGTCAGGGCGATTTTCGCGTCCTTGCGCACCGTATTTTTCGCCGCGCCGCTGATCTGGAGCGGGTCATTCTGCCGATCTCTTTTGATGACACCAAAGAAGCCGCGAAACTGAACCTCGAGACCCGTGCAGAGGCTGTCCGCTATCTGCAAGCGGGCGGCGCAATCGGGATTTTCCCCGGTGGCACTGTTTCAACTTCGGCCACCCCGTTCTCGCAGCCTATGGACCCCGGATGGCGGACGTTTACCGCCAAAATGATCGCCAAATCAGAGGCGACTGTCGTGCCGGTGTTCTTTGAAGGCTGCAATAGCCGCTTGTTCCAATTGGCGAGCCATATTCACAGCACGCTGCGGACCGGCATGTTCATTCGTGAATTCAAGACCAAGATCAACAAACCGGTGCGGGTTGTCATCGGTGAACCGATCCCTGCCGCCCAGTTGGAGGCCTTTAAAAAAGACCCCAAAGGATGCATGGATTTCCTGCGCAAAGCCACGTATGAGTTGAGCCCAAGCCCCCTTGACGCAAGTCATCTGGGGCATGAGTTTGAAGCGAAATACAAGGTGCGCAATGGCCGTAGGTATATTCGATAGCGGGCTTGGTGGTCTCACGGTGCTGGACGCCGTGGCAAAACGCTTGCCTGATCTGCCGCTGGTCTACTTGGGCGACAGCGCGCATGCCCCATATGGCGTGCGCACACCCGATGATATTTACAACCTGACCACCAAATCCACGCAGCGTTTGTTCGATGCGGGCTGCGATCTGGTGATTTTGGCCTGCAACACGGCCTCTGCCGCCGCCTTGCGCCGCATGCAAGAAGGCTGGGTGCCCGAAGGCAAGCGTGTGCTTGGCGTTTTCGTGCCGTTGATCGAGGCCCTGACAGAACGGCAGTGGGGGGACAATTCGCCCCCGCGCGAGGTTGACGTCAAGCATGTGGCGCTGTTCGCGACACCGGCCACCGTGTCCAGCCGCGCCTTCCAGCGCGAATTGGCATTCCGCGCCATTGGTGTCGATGTCGAGGCGCAGGCCTGTGGCGGCGTGGTCGATGCCATCGAAGATGGCGACATGATCCTGGCCGAAGCCTTGGTGCGCAGCCATGTCGACGCGCTCAAGCGCAAGATGCCGGAACCGGACGCGGCGGTTCTGGGATGCACACATTATCCGTTGATGGAAGCAGCCTTTCAGGCGGCCCTTGGCCCTGATGTCAAGGTTTTCAGTCAGGCGAATCTGGTGGCTGAAAGCCTTGCCGATTACCTGACACGGCGGCCAGAGATGGTAGGGCCGGGCACAGACTCGGCTTTTCTGACCACAGGTGATCCGGCGCGCGTGTCCAGCCGCGCCACACAGTTCTTGCGACGACAGATTACGTTTGAAGCCGCTTGAACCTTTCTGACCAACATCCCAAAGGGATAGACCTATGACCTATAACGTCGCCATTCTGGGCGCTTCTGGATACACGGGCGCCGAACTTGTGCGCCTGATCGCAACCCATCCCAGCCTGAACATCGTCGGGCTTTCGGGCAATTCAAAGGCCGGAATGGCCATGGCGGATGTCTTTCCCCATCTGCGCCATCTGGACCTGCCACGCCTGACCACCATCGAAGACATGGACCTCGAAGGCGTTGATCTGGTGTTTTGCGCTTTGCCGCATGCAACGTCGCAGGCGGTGATTTCTGAACTGCCGACGACCCTCAAGATCGTCGATCTTTCCGCTGATTTCCGGCTGCGTGATCCTGCCGCCTATGAAAAATGGTATGGCAAGCCCCATGCCGCGGTGGAGATGCAAAAAGAGGCGGTCTACGGGCTGACCGAGTTCTACCGCGAAGAGATCAAAGGCGCGCGGCTTGTGGCCGGCACAGGCTGTAACGCGGCCACAGGCCAATATGCGCTGCGGCCGCTGATTGCCGCAGGCGTGATTGATCTGGACCAGATCATCATCAGCCTGATGGCTGCTGTGTCGGGGGCAGGGCGCAGTCTCAAGGAAAATCTGTTGCACGCGGAATTGTCCGAAGGGGCGCATGCCTATTCGGTCGGCGGGACGCATCGGCACTTGGGCGAGTTCGATCAGGAGTTCACGGCACTGGCCGGACGGCCTGTGCATATCCAGTTCACACCACACCTGATTCCGGCAAACCGCGGCATTTTGGCCACGACCTATGTTCAAGGCGATCCGCAGATCATATATGATACCTTGAACGCAGCCTATGCTGACGAGCCATTCATAGAGGTATTGCCGATGGGACAACATCCGTCGATCAAACATATCCGGGGATCGAACTTCTGCCATATCGGTGTGGTCGCTGACCGCGTGCCGGGTCGCGCTGTTGTCATCGCCGCCTTGGATAACCTGACCAAAGGGTCATCGGGTCAGGCCTTGCAGAACGCCAACCTGATGCTGGGCCTGCCAGAGACGGAGGGGCTGATGCTGGCTCCTGTGTTCCCATGACGGGCGGGCTCAAAAGCCTCAAGAAGCGCCGTCGCATTCAGGTGCTCTGGATGGCCGGGGTCAGCCTGTCTCTCGTGCTGGCGTTGTTGTGGTTCCTGCCGGATGACAGTTTCCAGTTCTTCCGCTCGCCGTCGGAAGTTGCCGAAGCGCCACCGCCACCTTACGAGCGGTTCCGCATCGGTGGACTTGTCGCCGAAGGATCACTGGTGCGTGGCCAAGGCGAGCAAATCAGCTTTGCTGTGACCGATGGGGGCGCGGTTGTGCCTGTCGTCTATACGGGCATTCTGCCTGATCTTTTCGAGGAAGGTCAGGGCATGGTCGCCCAAGGTCACTATGTCGACGGTCGCTTTGAAGCTGTTGAAATCCTTGCAAAACATGACGAGACCTATATGCCGTCCGAAGTGATTGATGCACTGAAAGAACAAGGTGTCTACGTTGAACCGGACGCTGCTGTCGTCACGAATTAACCAATAGCGCGCAGCCTTGCCCCCTGACTGATGTGAGGGGCTGGGATGCAAACGGTTACGCAAATTGCCAATGAGATTGTCGCCCGCGAAGGCGGCTTTGTGAATGATCCCGATGATCCGGGTGGGGCCACCAATTTTGGTGTCACCATCCATACGATGCGCCGTTTGGGGCTGGATCTGACGGATGACGGGAAGGTCGATGAGCAGGATGTGCGGGTTTTGACCCGTGACCATGCGGTGGCCATCTTTGTCGAACATTACTATCGCGGCCCGCGCATCGACCGGTTGCCGCAGGCATTGCAAGCGAGCGTTTTCGATATGTATGTGAACGCCGGCGCAAATGCGGTGAAAATCTTGCAGCAATTGCTGAACGCCATGCGCATCGACGTTGTTGTCGATGGCGCGATCGGGCCACAGACGATCCGCGCGAGCAAGCAGGCGATGGATGCAGCGCCCGATCATCTGGTGGATGCCTACGGAATCGCGCGCCGGAATTACTATTACGATCTGGCCGACCGCCGCCCGCAAAGCCGCAAATTTGCCCGCCGCCGCGATGGTGGCAAAGGCGGCTGGATCACCCGTGCCGAGGAATTCATCGCCGCACGCTATCATCTGACAGATGCCCAACACCGTGAAAGGACAGCACGATGGGTTTGATCACCGGGGTTATGACCTTCCTTTTTGGCGATGGCCGCAATGTGCTGGCAGAGACGGCCGAAGTGTTCCGCGAGAATACCGAAAAAGGGGCCGTGAGGGCGGCGGACAGCCATGCGGAAAGTCTGGCGCAGTTTGCGGGCGAGTTTGTCCATCCAAGCCGGGGGATGTTTGACCGGCTTGTCGACGGGTTGAACCGCTTGCCGCGTCCGGCCTTGGCCTTGGGGACGATCTGGCTTTTTGTGATGGCGATGCAGAAGCCTGACCAGTTTGTCAAAGGAATGGAAGGGCTTGCGCTGGTGCCAGAGCCGCTGTGGTGGCTGATGGGGGCGATTGTCAGCTTTTACTTCGGGGCGCGGCATCAGGTAAAAGCGCAGGAATTCCAGCGCTCTGTCGCGGCGGGTGTGGCGCTGATGCAGCAGCCGGCGCGCAAACAAGCGCCTGCCGTGCCGGACAATCCGGCCCTTGAAGACTGGCAGGCCAGAGATGGACAATAACTGGGCCGATACCATCGAGCGGCGGATCGTCGCGTTGGAAACACGCAATGCGGTGGACGAGGTACACCGGATCAATGTCGCCCAACGGCTTGGCGCTATCGAAGATACGCTCAAGTGGCTGGTGCGGTTGATTATCGGCGGGCTCTTGATGGCCGCGCTGACCTATCTGGTGCAGGGCGGCATAGCGATCTGAGCTTGCGGGCAGGCTGCGCCAATTTGTACCGCACTTGTGACCTGTCAGCTATGTTGCACGGCGAAGCTTTGCGTTATGGTCCGACTCATGTTGATAGAACTTGGACATTTCGCTCTCATCCTGGCGTTTGGCGTTGCCATTGTGCAGATGATCGTGCCGATGATCGGCGCGCACCGTGGCAATGTAGCATGGATGTCGCTGGCGGAACCCGCGGCCACCGTGCAGTTCTTGCTGACGGCCTTTTCCTTTGCGGTGCTGACTTGGGCCTTTGTGACCTCTGATTTCTCGCTCCAGCTTGTCTACCTCAATTCCCACACCGATAAGCCGATGATCTACAAGATCACCGGCGTCTGGGGGAACCATGAAGGGTCGATGTTGCTGTGGATGCTGATCCTGACACTGTTCGGGGCCTTTGCTGCGTGGTTCGGAGATGGGTTGCCGATGCGGCTGCGCGCCCGTGTGCTGGCGGTGCAGGCGTCGATTGCCGTGGCTTTCTTTGCCTTCGTCCTGTTCACCTCCAATCCTTTTCTGCGCCTTGAAGTCCCGCCGCTGAACGGGCGCGACCTGAACCCGCTGCTGCAAGACCCCGGTTTGGCGTTCCATCCGCCGTTTCTTTATCTGGGCTATGTGGGGCTGAGCATGTCGTTCTCTTTTGCGATTGCCGCCCTGATCGAAGGCAAGGTTGATGCCGCTTGGGGTCGCTGGGTACGCCCTTGGACGCTGGCTGCGTGGATGTTCCTGACCGTAGGGATCGCGCTGGGGTCGTGGTGGGCCTATTATGAGCTTGGCTGGGGTGGGTTCTGGTTCTGGGATCCGGTCGAGAACGCCTCTTTCATGCCATGGCTGATTTCCGCGGCCTTGCTGCACTCTGCCATCGTGGTGGAAAAGCGCGAGGCGCTGAAAAGCTGGACGATCCTTTTGGCAATCCTTGCTTTCGGTTTCTCGTTGCTGGGCGCGTTTATCGTCCGATCCGGGGTGCTGACTTCGGTCCATGCTTTCGCCAATGACCCCGATCGCGGGATGCTGATCCTGATCATTCTGGCGGTGTTTCTTGGTGGTGCGCTGACCCTGTTTGCCTTCCGTGCAGGGTCGATGGAATCGAAAGGCGTCTTTTCGACCGTCAGTCGCGAGAGCGCACTGATCCTCAACAATATCCTGCTGTCGGTGAGCTGCTTTGTGGTCTTTATCGGGACCATCTGGCCGCTGGTGGCAGAGATGCTGTTTGACCGCACACTTTCGGTTGGTCCGCCTTTCTTTGATGCGGCCTTTACGCCCTTTATGGTGGCGCTCGCGATCATCCTGCCGCTCGGGTCCATCCTCGCGTGGAAGCGCGGTACCTTGGCGCGGGCCTCCAAGGCTGTTGTTGGCTGGCTGGTTCTGGCGGTTGCGATGGCGGGTCTCGCCTATGCGATCCAAAGCGGAAATTCCGCGCTTGGTCCGATTGGCGTGGCTTTGGGTGTCTGGGTTGTCGGCGGTGCCATCGGCGATCTGTGGATGCGCAGCGGCCGCGAAGGGTTCATGGTCAGGCTGCGCCGCATGAGCCGCTTGCCGCGCGCCGATTGGGGCAAGGCGACAGCGCATATCGGGATGGGTGTCACGATCTTCGGGATCGCCGCCATGCTGGCATGGCAAAAGGAAGACATCCGTATCGCAGACATTGGCGACCAGTGGGAGGTCGGGCAGTTCGAGTTCCGGCTGGACAACGTCGCCCAGTTGCAGGGCCCCAATTACATCACCACGATGGCCGATATTTCGGTCTGGCGTGGCGCGGATCAGGTGGGTGATCTGCACCCGGAAAAGCGGTTCTATCCGGTGGCCAACATGCCTACGACAGAGGCCGCGATCCTGAACGGGGTACTGCGCGACATCTATGTCGTTGTCGGTGATCCGCAGGCGGGCGGTGGCTGGGCTGTCCGGATCTACCTCAAGCCCTTTGCCAACTGGATTTGGGGCGGCGCGATGCTGATGGCCTTGGGCGGTCTGTTCTCGCTCTCTGACCGGCGTTTGCGCGTCGGGGCGGCTGCGGCCAAGAAAGAAGTGCCCCCTGTCGGGGTGCCTGCGGAATGAAGCGCCTTGTCCTTGTCCTGATGCTCTGGGCCGCGCCACTATGGGCGGTCGAGCCCGGCGAGATGCTGGATGATCCTGTCCTGGAAGAGCGGGCACGGGACCTGTCGCAAGGGCTGCGCTGCCCTGTGTGCCGGAACGAAAGTATCGACGCGAGCAATGCGGCCTTGGCAAAGGAACTGCGCATTGTGCTGCGGGAACGGATCGCGGCGGGTGACACCGACCAAGAGGCCGTTGATTTCATGGTTGCCCGCTATGGCGAGTTTGTGCTGCTGCGGCCTGATACCAGCGGGGCGAACCTGATCTTGTGGCTCTCCGCACCTGCGCTTTTGCTGATCGCGCTTGGCATCGGCTGGTCCACCATCCGCAGCCGCAAGGCCACCACCGTGGCTCTGACCGATGCTGAAAAGCTGGAATTGGAAAAAATATTGCGGTCGTGACGCACCGTAGGGGTTTCCTGAACCGAACAGTTCACTAGATTGAGCGCAAAGCGAATGGTCTTTCCGGGCCAAAGCGATCCACGCATAAGGACCCCGCGCATGGACTATCAAGCTATTACCTTCGTGATCCGCAATTCGGTTGCCATGATCACATTGAACCGCCCCGACATGATGAATGCGCTGAACACGCAGATGCGGGCCGAAATCACCCATGCCGTGAAGGCCGCTGAGAAGGACGCGCGCGTGCTGGTGATGACGGGTGCGGGTCGTGCCTTTTGTTCAGGGCAGGATCTGGGGGATGGCGGCAATGCGGCCTCGCTTGATCTGGAAAGGACCTTGCGGGATGAATATGTGCCTATGCTCAAGGCGATCTTTGATTGCCGTATTCCCACCATTGCGGCGGTGAACGGACCAGCAGCGGGGGCAGGGGCGAACCTCGCGCTGGCAGCGGATGTGGTGATTGCGTCAGAAGATGCCTATTTCGTGCAGGCCTTCACGCGCATAGGCCTGATCCCCGATGCCGGCGGCACCTATTGGCTGCCACGGCAAGTGGGTGCGGCCAAGGCGATGGGTGCGGCCTTGTTCGCCGACAAGATATCGGCGCAACAGGCCAGCGACTGGGGTATGATCTATGAAACGGCACCTGCCGCGACCTTCCAAGACCATGTGCAGGAACGGGCTGCACATTTGGCGCAGGGTCCGACAGTGGCCTATCGTCAGTTGAAAAAAGCCATCCGGGGTTCGTTTGAAAACTCGCTGGACGAGCAACTGGCACTGGAAGCAAAGCTGCAAGGGCGCTGCGGAAAGACCCGTGATTTCCAAGAAGGCGTTGTGGCCTTTCTGGAAAAACGGAAGGCGATCTACGAAGGGCGTTGAAGCCAAAGCAAAAGGCCGCATCACCAGATGCGGCCCTTTGATTTTCACGACTGCGCGGACTAGCGTTTTTCGATGTCGGTATAGTCGCGCTCCATCTCTCCGAGATAAAGCTGGCGCGGGCGACCGATTTTCAACTGTGGATCGGCAAGCTGCTCTTTCCATTGTGAAATCCAGCCGACAGTACGGGCCACGGCAAAGACCGGGGTGAACATCGATGTCGGGAAACCCATGGCCTCAAGAATGATACCGGAATAGAAATCGACGTTCGGGAACAGCTTCTTCTCGGCAAAATACGGATCGGCCAGCGCTTGCTTTTCAAGCTCTTTGGCCACTTGCAGGATCGGGTTGTTTTCCACACCCAAGAGTTCCAGCACTTCATCGGCGCTTTGCTTCATCACCGTCGCGCGCGGGTCGAAGTTCTTGTACACGCGGTGGCCAAAACCCATCAGACGGTAGGGATCGTTCTTGTCCTTTGCGCGGGCGATAAATTCGGGAATGCGGTCAGGGGTACCGATTTCCTTGAGCATCTCAAGGCAGGCTTGGTTTGCGCCGCCATGGGCAGGGCCCCAAAGGCAGGCGATACCGGCTGCGATGCAAGCAAACGGATTTGCACCGGAGGAAGAGGCCAACCGCACGGTCGAGGTCGATGCGTTTTGTTCATGGTCCGCATGCAGCGTGAAAATCCGGTCCATCGCGCGGCTCAGGATCGGGTTCACATGATATGGCTCTGCGGGTACGGCAAAACACATATGCAGGAAATTCGCGGCATAATCGAGGTCATTGCGCGGGTAAACGAAGGGCTGGCCGATCGAATACTTGTAAGCCATCGCCGCAACGGTGGGCATTTTCGCGATCAAACGGATTGTCGCGACCTCGCGCTGGTGTTCGTCGTTGATATCGGTGGAATCGTGATAAAACGCCGACATCGCACCCACAACACCCACCATCGTGGCCATCGGGTGCGCATCGCGGCGGAACCCGCGGAAGAAGTTGTGCATCTGCTCGTGAATCATCGTGTGATTGGTCACGAGGGATTCAAACTCTTCCAGTGCCTGCGCCGAAGGCAATTCACCGTAAAGCAACAGATAGCAGACTTCGAGGTAGTGCGACTTGGCTGCCAATTGGTCAATCGGGTAGCCGCGGTGCAACAGGATGCCTTCTTCGCCGTCGATAAAGGTGATCGTGCTGTCACAGGCTGCTGTCGACGTGAAACCCGGATCGTAGGTGAATACGTCCGCTTGGGCATAAAGCTTGCGGATGTCGATCACATCGGGGCCGCCAGTGGGGGAGTGAATGGGCAATTCATAGGTCTTGCCCTTGATCGTCAGCGTCGCGGTATCTGTATTTTCTGCCATCTATCTTCCCCTATCGGCCCTGTTCGCTGTGCAGCAGTACAGGCGCGTCTTGCATCGTTCGTTTCCGGCTACCGTCCAATCGTAACGGATTGGTTTCAGGCGCTCGCATCCTGGAGGCGGGCGACGGTTTCATCTTGCCCCAGAACCAACATCATATCGAACACACTAGGCGATACCGCGCGTCCTGCAAGAGCCGCGCGCAGCGGTCCGGCCAGCTTGCCAAGTTTCGTGTCATGAGCTTCGGCAACAGACGCAACGATCCCTTCCAGGGCGTCACGCTCCCAGCTAGCATTTTGCAACTGCGGCGTCAATTCCGACAGTATACGACGGGATACATCCGTAAGCTGAGCAGCAGCTTTCTCATCTGGTTCGACCGGTCTGTCTGTCAGCAGAAAATGTGCTTTTTCAATCAGTTCCGGGAAAGTCTTGGCACGTTCTTTGAGGCAGTACATAGCCTTCAGCATCCCGATTGACTGTGCGTCAGTCAGGGCTGATGTATGCGTTGCAGCAAGAAATGCCTGCAATTCATGCAGCAGTGCAGCATCGTCGGCCACAGCAACATGCTGGCCACAGATATTTTCGAGTTTCTTGACGTCAAACCGCGCTGGAGATTTGCCGATACCACCCAGATCGAACCATTCACGTGCCTGTTCATCGGTAAAGAATTCATCGTCCCCGTGGCTCCAGCCAAGGCGGGTCAGATAATTGCGCATGCCTGCGGCGGGATAGCCCAAAGCCTGATATTCGGCCGCACCCGTTGCGCCGTGCCGCTTGGACAGTTTCTTGCCATCGGGGCCGTAAATCAGCGGGATATGGGCAAGGGTGGGTTTGGGCCAGCCCATCGCCTCATAGATCAGGTTTTGCCGGAAGGCGTTGGCAAGATGGTCATCGCCACGGATCACATGGGTCACACCCATATCGTGATCATCGACCACCACCGCATGCATATAGACGGGCGTACCATCCGAGCGCAGCAGGATCATGTCGTCCAGTTGATCATTCGACCACGTGACATCGCCCTGTACCTCGTCATGCAGCGTGGTCTGGCCTTCGCGCGGGGCCTTGATCCGGATGACAAAGGGCGCGTCCGGATGATCCGCCGCTTGCACATCGCGCCAAGGCGAGCGGAACAGGGTTGATGTCTTTTCTGCGCGGGCTTTTTCGCGGAAGGCCTCGATTTCGTCCTGGGTGCTGAAGCATTTATAGGCCTTGCCCGTTGCCAGCAATTCATGGGCCACTTCGGCGTGGCGCGCGGCATTGGCAGCTTGACTGATCGGTTCCCCGTCCCAGTCAAGGCCCAGCCAAGTCAGCCCGTCGAGGATCGCCTGCCGGTTTTCCTCGGTCGAGCGGGCCTTGTCGGTGTCTTCGATCCGCAACAGGAATTTCCCGCCACGCCCACGGGCATAAAGCCAGTTGAACAAGGCCGTGCGCGCCCCGCCGATATGCAAGGCGCCGGTGGGCGATGGGGCAAAGCGTGTGACGACAGTCATGGGAGTATTAACCTTTCGCTAACCAGCTTTCCGCTAGGGTCTGGCTCGGGTGAGGGATACGAAACTGCGGGGTGAAGGACAAGTGCGTGCAGCCTTGGAAGACGTGCTTCTTGCCCAACGGGGGGCGCTGATCGGCTGGGTGCCGGTCTGTTTGGGCATCGGGATCGGACTTTATTTCGGGCTGCGCCAAGAGCCTGACCTTCTGGTGATGCTTTGGCTGGGGCTTGCGATCATCTGCCTCGCGGTTCTGGCGCGGCTGGTGCATGTGGCCTATGCGCCTTTGGTCGTGGCGCTTTTGCTGATCCTGGCGGGTGTGGGGCTCGCGAAATGGCAAACCGATGCCGCTGCGGCGCCTGTTCTTGGTTTCCGCTATTATGGCCCGATTGAGGGGCGGATCGTCAATATCGACCGATCCGCCAGCGATGCAACGCGGCTGACGCTGGATCAGGTCGTCTTGGCCCGTATGGCACCGGAGCGGACGCCCGAGCGGGTGCGGGTCTCTGTGCATGGCACACAGGTCTACGCGCATTTCACGCCGGGCGATGTGGTCATTCTTACGGGCCATCTGTCGCCGCCCTCTGGTCCGGCAGAGCCGGGGGGCTTTGATTTCCAGCGCCACGCGTGGTTCCTGCAACTGGGGGCTGTGGGCTATACGCGCACGCCGGTCCTGCGGCTGGCAGCACCGTCACCAACCGATACAGCTACGCGGATATTTACGATCCGCATGTCCATTTCGAACGCCGTACAAAAGGCCATGCCCGGCGAGGCAGGGGCCTTTGCCGCAGCAGTCATGACCGGTGACCGTTCCGGCATGGGCCAAGAGACATTGGCGAACCTGCGCGCCTCTAATCTGGCGCATCTTCTGGCCATTTCCGGTTTGCATATGGGGCTTTTGACCGGCTTTGTCTTTGCGGTCGTCCGCTATGGGTTGGCCTTGGTGCCGGGCGTCGCATTGCGCTGGCAAACCAAGAAGATCGCAGCGCTTTGCGGGTTGATCGTGGGGGCCTTCTATTTGGCCCTGTCGGGGGGAAATGTCGCCACAGAACGCGCCTTTATCATGGTGGGCGTGATGCTGGTTGCGGTTTTGCTGAACCGGCGGGCAGTGACGTTGCGGGCGGTCGCGATTGCGGCGATCATTGTGCTGGTCTGGCAGCCTGCGTCGCTGATCGGGCCGGGGTTTCAGATGTCCTTTGCGGCGACAACCGCACTTGTAGTCGTCTTCGGCACCCTGCGCAGGTTCGACCTGCAGCGACTTCCACGATGGACGCGGCCGATCTTGTCGGTGGTGATTTCGTCCTTCGTGGCGGGGCTTGCCACAGCCCCTTTCGCTGCGGCGCATTTCAACCAGTTCTCGCACTACGGGCTGATCGCCAATTTGCTGAGCGTGCCGTTAATGGGTCTGCTGGTGATGCCCGCGGCCGTTCTGGCGGCATGCCTCGCGCCGCTTGGCCTGTGGGAAGTGGGCCTTTGGTTCATGGAACTGGGGCTGCGCTGGATCTTGTGGGTGGCGCAAACCGTGGCGGTCCAAGAGGGCGCGCTCAGCCATATTCATGCCCCGGACTGGCGGGTCTTGCCGGTGCTGTCGCTCGGGTTGCTGTGGTTCTTTCTGGTGCAAGGGCGGGTACGGCTTGCCGGTCTGGCGGCAGTAGTCGTGGCCGGCGTTCTGTGGCAGCAAACCGAGCGTCCGGCGCTGCTTGTCGCGGATGATGGGTCATTGCTGGGCTACATGGGGCCAGAGGGGCGGGCCTTGTCCAAGTCTTCTGGCAGTGGATTTGTCGCGGGGATCTGGCTTGAAAATGATGGTAATCCCGTCGCTCAGGCGGATGCGGCCGCGCGGGGCGGGCTGATGGTGCAAGGACGGATCGCGCAGGCAGATCTGGGAGGCTGGCGCATTTCGCAAGTTTCCGGCAAGACCGCCTTGGCCGAAATCGAAGGCTGCGGCGGTGCGGATATTCTCATCAGCAATCAGGTCGATGCGGTCAGCCGCCCCTGCGTGGTGTTTGACATCCTGCGCTTGCGCCAGACAGGGGCCTTGGCTTTTGACCTGACAGCAACGGGCGATCTTGAAATCACCTCGGCGCAGAGTGTCGTTGGCGCGCGCCCGTGGAATGCGAACCAGGGTGCGGTCGATGCCATCGCCAGTCTGCCCTTCGAGCAACAAAAAAGGGCCGCAGACGCGACCCTTCTTTCCGGAAATATCCCCGATCAGTAAGTGCGGATCAACCCGACAAGACGGCCTTGCACCTTGACCTGATCATCGCGGTAAACGCGGGTTTCATAGGCGGGGTTCGCAGCCTCCAGTGCAATGGCGCTGCCGTTGCGGCGGAACCGCTTGAGCGTTGCCTCCTGATCTTCAACCAAGGCCACGACGATATCGCCGTTATTGGCCACACTGGTTTCGCGGATCACGACCACATCACCATCGTTGATACCGGCTTCGATCATCGAATCCCCTTTGACTTCGAGGGTATAATGTTCGCCTGACCCCACCATCGACTGCGGCACAGAGACCGAGCGCGAGGCTTCGCTGATGGCTTCGATCGGGACACCTGCGGCAATCCGGCCCATCATCGGCAGATCAATGGACCCGTTTTCAATCCGGCGCGCGGCCACAGGGCGGCTGTCGGGCTTGTCGCCCTCGATCACCCTTGGGGTAAAGCCGGTTTTCGTCTGCATGGCATCTGGCAGCTTCACGATCTCGAGCGCACGGGCACGGTGCGCCAGACGGCGGATGAACCCGCGTTCTTCCAGGGCCGTGATCAGGCGGTGAATGCCGGATTTGGAGCGCAGGTCTAGCGCTTCCTTCATTTCGTCAAAGCTGGGAGGGACCCCGTCGCGCTGGACGCGCTTGTGGATGAACTCCAAAAGGTCGAGCTGTTTTTTGGTTAGCATCAGGCTGCTCCGTTGCCACGTTGTGCTTATGTTCTAGTCATGTTCTTGTTTTGTGTCAACGCTGCTGTGCAAAGCGGCCCGAACCGGGGTAGCAAGGATCACAGGCGGATAATCTCGATCCGGTCACCTGCACGCTTGGCAGGGTCGTTGATAGGCCGCACAGCAAGGCAGTTGGCATCGGCAAGAACGGTGAGCAGCGCACTGTCCTGCCGCGCAAAGATGGTCACCCCGTCGGGGCCCTCCGATGCGCGCATATAATGCTCGCGCGGTCCGTTTGCGGAGGCATCCTTGGCAAGGGTCGCGGTGACACGCGGGGCAGGGTCTGCGCCCAGACCCAGCATCTTGCGCATGACAGGCGCAAGGAAGACATGCCCGCAGACCATCGCAGACACGGGATTGCCCGGCAGGCCGATCATCGTGGCACGCCCCATCCGGCCCGCCATCAGCGGTTTGCCGGGGCGCATGGCGATTTTATAGAATGACCGCTCCAACCCTTTGGTTTGCGCCACAGCACCGACCAGATCGTGGTCGCCGACAGAGGCCCCGCCGATGGTGACGATCAGATCGGCATCGGCCGCCAGATCAAAGGCCAATTCAAGAGAAGCAACTGTATCCCGAGCGATCGGCAACAGACGGGCATGGCCGCCGAGGGTCCCGATCAGCGCCGCCAAACCATAGCTGTTCGAGGCGATGATCTGGTCATCGCTGGGCACTTCGCCCGGCTGGACCAGCTCATCCCCCGTGGCGATCAGTGCGACCACCGGTTTGCGTGTCACGGGCACCGTTGCGATGTTCATGGCGGCCAATAGGGCAATATCAGAGGGGCTCAGGATGCGGGGGGCCTTGATGGCATCGCCGGTTTTGAAATCCGCACCAGCAGGGCGCACATTCGGCGCGTCATTATCGCTGTCATCCAGCGTGATGACGCCGCCATCGCGCGTGACGTTTTCCTGAATGATGACATGGTTGGTGCCTGCAGGCAGGGGAGCGCCGGTAAAAATGCGCACGGCCTCACCGGGCAGGACGTGCCCTTGCCAGCCATGGCCAGCGGCGGCCTCGCCGACCACCCGGAATGTCCGGCCTGCACTGACCATGGCACCATCCACCGCATAACCATCCATCGCAGAGGCGGCAAAAGGGGGCTGGTTGCGCGCGGCCTGCACATCTTTGGCCAGCACGCGCCCGCATGCGTGGATCAAAGGCACGGTTTCGGCCTCCAGCGGTGAGACGAGCGCGAAAAGCTGCGCTAGGGCCTCATTCACAGTGATCATGGGTTTTCAAACCGTCCCGATTTGCCGCCATCCTTGAAGGTCAGGCGGATGCCTCCGATCTCCATATCTTTTTGCACGGCCTTGACCATGTCATAGACGGTCAGGGCGGCGGTGCTGACGGCGGTCAGGGCTTCCATCTCGACTCCGGTTTGCCCGCCGGTCTTGACCGTGGCGGTGATCCGTACACCGGGCAGAGCCGGATCGGGGGTGAGGTCCAAAGCGACTTTGGTGATGGGGAGCGGATGGCAAAGCGGGATCAGTTCGGCGGTTTTCTTGGCCCCCATGATCCCCGCGATCCGCGCGATCCCCAGCACATCGCCTTTGTCGGCGCGGCCTTCGGTGATCAGCGCCAGCGTTTCGGCGGTCATCGTGATGTGTCCTTCGGCCACCGCCACACGGGCGGTCACGGGCTTGTCCGAGACATCCACCATATGGGCCTTGCCGTCTTGGTCGAAATGCGAAAGGCCCGACATCACATGCCTCCGGTTGCAGGATTGGCGAGAAGCGTGCGGGTCGCCGCAGCCACATCATCCTGACGCATCAGGCTTTCGCCGATCAGAAAGGCGCGCGCGCCATAACGGGCCATATCAGCGAGTTCTGATGGTGTTGTCAGCCCGCTTTCGCAGACGATCATCCGGTCCGCTGGGACCAGTTTGGACAGTCTGCGCGTGGTATCTAGCGTGACTTCGAAGGTCTTGAGGTTGCGGTTGTTGATCCCCATCAAAGGCGATTTGAGCGCTGTGGCGCGTTCCAGCTCTGGCGCGTCATGGACCTCGATCAGGACATCCATGCCCCATGCAAAGGCCGCCTCTTCCAGTTCTTGCGCCTGCGCATCGCTGACGCTGGCCATGATGATCAGGATGCAGTCCGCATGCAGGGCGCGGGCCTCGGCCACCTGATAGGTGTCGTACATAAAGTCCTTGCGCAGCGCAGGCAGGTCCACGGCCGACCGCGCGGCAGTCAGATAGCTGTCATCACCTTGGAACGAAGGCGCGTCGGTCAGAACAGAAAGGCAGGTCGCGCCACCTTCGGCATAGGCTTGCGCCAATGCGGGCGGGTCGAAATCGGCGCGGATCAGGCCCTTGGAGGGGCTGGCTTTCTTGATCTCTGCGATCAGGCCATAACCTTCGCGGGTCGCGTCAGCCAGACGTGCGGCGAAACCACGGGTCGGCGGGGCCTCTTTGGCGCGGGCCTCGACCTCTGCCAAAGGTACGGCGGCCTTGCGCGCGGCGACCTCTTCCAACTTGTAGGTTTTGATCTTGTCCAGAATGTCGCTCATGGGTCCGCCCAGTTGATTGGCTCTTGGCCTTGATCAATAAGCCACTGGTTCACCTTTGAAAATGGGCGCGACCCGAAAAACCCGCGATGCGCCGAAAGCGGGGACGGGTGCGCGGACCGGATCACAAGGTGATCGGGGCCAAGATGCGTGGCATAGGCCTGTGCGGGGCCACCCCAGAGCAGGAAGGCCCGGGGGCGGGTGTCGAGCTGGTGCAAAACCTGTTTGACCAGTATGTCCCATCCCAGTTTGGCGTGCGCCTTGGGCTGGCCCTGCGGGACGGTGAGGGCGGTGTTCAAGAGCAAAACGCCTTGACCGGCCCAATCGTCAAGCGCGGTTCTGCTGCGCCTGAACCCCATATCACTTTGAATTTCCTTGAAGATATTGCCAAGACTGTCCAAGCGCCCGCCAAACCCCTGCGGGATCGAAAAGGCCAGTCCATCCGCCTTGCCGGGCGTATGGTAGGGGTCTTGCCCGAGGATCACGACCCGCGTTTGGTCCGGCTGACACTGCCTGAGTGCGGCAAAGGTCAGGGCAGGTGGTGGAAGGATGTCGGAACCGAGTTTGGCTGCAATCTTTGGGAGATCGGTGTCAAAGAAGGGCAGATCACGCCACGCGCCAAGCCCCCCCAGATCGAACATCAGGCGGCAGACGTAATGCGGGCCAAGGTTTCCAGCGCGGTTTTGGCCTTGCCGCTGTCAATGCTCTCGCGGGCGATCTCGACGCCGGTTTTCAGGCTGTCGGCCTTATCGGCCACGACCAGGGCGGCGGCGGCATTGAACAGAACCGCGTCGCGGTATGCCCCATCGGCCCCGTCCAGCAAGGCTTGCAGGGCGACGGCGTTTTCTTCCGGTGTGCCACCCAGAATATCGCGGAAATGGTGGACCGGAAGGCCCGCATCCTCGGGGTGGATTTCGCGCGACCTGACCTTGCCGTCCTCAAGCACGGCAACAGCGGTTGTCCCGCAGATCGTGATCTCGTCCGTGCCGTCGCTGCCATGCACGAGCCACGCTTTTTCCGACCCCAACTGTTGCAGGGTTTCGGCCATGGGATGGATCAGGTCGATGGCGAAAGCACCCGTCAACTGCCGCGTCACTCCCGCCGGATTTGTCAATGGTCCCAAAATGTTAAAGATCGTTTTGCATCCAAGTTCAAGCCGCACGGGGCCCACGTGTTTCATCGCAGGATGATGCATCGGCGCCATCATGAAGCCGATCCCGGCCTCGGCAATGGCGCGTTCCACCACCTCTGGACCGACCATGACATTGATACCAAGGGCAGATTGCACATCAGCGGTGCCGGATTTGGACGACAGATTGCGGTTGCCGTGTTTGGCGACCGGCACGCCTGCGCCGGCCACGACAAAGGCCGTCGCGGTCGAGATATTCAACGTGTGTTTGCCATCGCCACCGGTGCCCACGATATCCATCGCACCGGCGGGCGCTTTGACAGGCACGCAATGCGCGCGCATCACGGCAGCAGCGGCGGCATATTCGGAAACAGATTCGCCCCGCGCCCGCAGCGCCATCAAAAACCCGCCAACCTGCGCAGGCGTGGCCGCCCCCTCGAACAGATAGCCGAATGCCTCTTCGGCCTGCGAGCGGGACAGTGGTCCTTCAGAGGCTGCGTAGATCAGGGGCTTCATCGCGTCGCTCATGCGGGAACCTTTGTCATTTTCAGAAAGTTGTTCAAGAGCTTGTGACCGTGTTCGGAGCGGATGCTTTCAGGGTGAAACTGGACGCCATGGATCGGCAATGTGCGGTGTTGCAGGCCCATGATGGTGCCATCTTCCAACTCTGCCGTGACCTCAAGACAATCGGGCAGGGTGGCGCGGTCCACGATCAGGGAATGATAGCGGGTCGCCTCGAACGGGCTGGGCAGTCCTTCAAACAGGCCTTTGCCACCGTGGTGCATCTGTCCCATTTTGCCGTGGACGATCTCGTGACAGCGCACGACATTTCCACCAAAGGCCTCGCCAATGGCCTGATGACCCAGACAGACGCCCATCAGCGGCAGTTTCGTCTCGGCGGCGGCATGGACCAAAGCCAGACAGATGCCGGCCTGCGCCGGATCACAGGGCCCGGGCGACAGCAGGATTGCTTCGGGACGCATCGCCATAGCTTCTTGCACATCCAGCGCATCATTGCGTTTGACCACGACTTTGGCGCCCAGTTCACCAAGGTAATGAACAAGGTTGTAGGTAAAGCTGTCGTAGTTATCGATCAAAAGCAGCATGGTGAAATCCCGCGCAGGTGGAAAAAGGGGCTACCGTCTGTGGACAAGAGGACGGTATAAGACCGCTTATACATGGGCCAGGGCGCAGCGCGGCGTCAAGGCGGAACTACGGGGTTTTAGATTTGATACGAGGCTTCATAAAGGGCACGCTTTGGGCAGTCGTACTTGGCGGTGTCATCCTGAGCTTTGTCTCATTGATCAACGAACAGCCCATTTTTGCCGAGGGGCCACCTGCGCCGCAACTGGTTGCACCATCGTTGACTGTCGACAGCCCGACACCGTCGGTTTCGGTCACTGTGGCTGAGGAACAAGCGCCGCAGTTCGCCCCGATTTCCCCGCGAGTTCCAGAGCCCGTCGCCCAGGAGACCACGCCGGAAATCACCACAGCACCCGTTGCGCCACCGCAAACAGCACAAGTGGATACGGCACTTGATCTGCCCGCAGATACGGCGGAGCCAGAGCTTGCGCCACGCGCTGATGCGACGATTGCCGGCGCTGTGCCACAGGCCCCCTCCACCTTGGATGTGCAAAATGCAGCGCCGCAAGCCCCTTTGTTGGATGCGGGCATTGCCGATGCGCCGGTCCCGCTGGTCATCGAGGCCGCGCCCGAAGCAGAGAATGAAACACAGACCACTGCCGCAGCTACGCCGGAAGAGACACAAGCCCCGCTGATTGTCATCACAGAGGCCGCACCGGAACCATCCCCGATCGAGACCCCTGTGGACAGCGAAAGTAATGCTGTGGCTGACGTGCCTGCGCAAGCTCAGGCCGCGCCTGCGCCTGCGCCTGCGCCGGTGGCCGAGACGCCCGCGCCGCTGATTGCAGAGGTTGCACAGATGCCCGAAGTCTTCACGCCCGAGCCTGCGCCGGTTGTCACTGAAACAGTGCAGGACGCAGGGGCGGAGCCTGCGACGCAGCCAGGTCCTGCGGTCCGGATCAACAGACCGGGCGCAGTTCCCGCGGCCCCGCTGGATGATGCAGCAGAGGCCGTTGACGCGGATACGGTTCCAGCGGATGCACCTGCTTTGCTGCGCTTTGCTGCCCCGTTCGAGAATCCGGAAAACCTGCCGCTGATTTCCGTCATTCTGCTGGACGAGGGGGCGATGTCGGACATGGCGCAAGCCATCGCCGCTTTGCCCTTTTCTCCAACAATCGTGGTGGATGCGCTTGCTGAAAATGCGGGCAGTCGCGCGGCGATCTATCGTGCTGCGGCAGCGGAAGTGGCCGTGCAGTTGTCATTGCCCGCTGGTGCGCAACCGACCGATGTCGAAGTCGCATTCGAGGCTGCCTTTGGCATCGTGCCGGAAGCGACAGTGCTGTTTTCCGATGGCACCGGTACGCTTCAGGATGATCGCCGTGTCACAACGCAAGTGATGCAGATACTGGCGGCCGAGGGGCGTGGTTTTGTCTCTGTGCAACGCGGATTGGGCAACGCCCTGCGGGTGGCTGGCCAAGAGAGCGTTCCGGTCGCAACGATCCTGCGGGATTTCGATGGTGCGGGCGAGGATGCGGGCGCGATGACTCGGGCGCTGGATCAATCTGCATTTCGGGCCCGTCAAACCGGTGCGGCGGTACTACTGGGGCGTCTGACGCCGCAAACGCTTGCCGTATTGGCGGATTGGTCTTCAGATATTGATACCCAGACGCTCTTGATTGCGCCAACCTCTGCGATCCTCTTGGCGCAAGACGAGTAATCGTCTGACGCCGCTTGAAACTCAGTTGCCGCTGCCGCGAAACATCGTGGCATCTGCTGCGGCCTTGCGGATCGCATTCGATTTATGGACGGTTTCCTGATACTCGGCCTCGGGGTCGCTGTCATAGACAACGCCGCCACCCGCTTGAATATAAAGCTTTTCATCCTGCAAGACGGCTGTGCGCAGGGCGATGCACATGTCCATGTCACCGTTGGCACTGAAATAACCGCAGCCACCGCCGTAAACACCGCGTTTTTCGGGTTCAAGCTCGTCGATGATCTCCATTGCGCGGACCTTGGGCGCACCTGATACGGTGCCCGCCGGCATCCCCGCAAAGAACGCGCTGAGCGCATCCTGATCATCGGCCAATTCACCCACGACATTGGAGACGATATGCATCACGTGGCTGTAGCGCTCGACGATGAACTGTTCGGTCGGCCGCACGGTGCCGATCTTGCTGACCTTGCCGGTGTCGTTGCGGCCCAGATCAAGCAGCATCAGATGCTCGGCCAGTTCTTTCTGGTCTGCCATCAGATCGGCCTCGTTGGCGTTGTCTTCGGCGGGGGTCGCACCGCGGGGGCGGGTGCCTGCGATGGGGCGGATGGTGACCTCTTTACCGAACACCCGCACAAGGATTTCGGGGCTGGCCCCGATCACCTGAAAACCGCCAAAGTTGAAGAAGAACATGAAAGGCGAAGGGTTCGTGCGGCGCAGCGAGCGGTAAAGTGCAAAGGGGGGTTCACGAAAATCCTGTGTCCAGCGCTGCGACGGAACCACCTGAAAAATATCGCCCGCGCGGATATAGTCTTTGGCCTTCTCGACCGCCGCAAGATAGGCGGCATGGGCAAAGTTCGACTGCGGTGGGGCGACTGCTGCGGGCTCTGCCAGACTGCGCGCTTCACTGGGCATGGGGCGTTCGAGGGCGCGTTGCGCATCCATCACCCGCTCTGCGGCTTGGGCATAGGCCGCGCGTGCGGAGAGGCCCGCGTTCACATAGGCAGGTGCCACAAGGATCACGTCACCTTTGACGCCATCCAGAACCGCCACCACCGATGGACGCAGCATCATCGCATCCGGCAGGCCCAGCGGGTCGGGGTTCACATCGGGCAGATGCTCGATCAGGCGGATCATGTCATAGCCCAGATAGCCAAACAGACCGGCAGAGGCCGCAGGCAGGTCAGCGGGCAGATCAATGCGCGATTCCGCAAGCAGGCCGCGCAGGGCCGTCAGCGGATCATCCTCGGATGTGACAAATCCCGCATCATCAAAACGGGCATTGCGGTTCACGCGCGATGCGGTTCCCCGGCATTCCCAGACCAGATCGGGGTTCATGCCGATGATCGAATAGCGCCCGCGCACTTCGCCGCCCGTCACGCTTTCCAGCATAAAGGCATTCTTGCCCGCACCCGAGAGTTTCAGCATCAGCGACACAGGCGTGTCGAGATCTGCCGCGATGCGCGTATAGACAACCTGATTTTCACCGGCCTCGTAGGCGCGGACAAAGTGGTCATAGTCTGGCAAAAGGGCCATGGGTGCGCCTATTGGAACTGCGCGTTGACCGCGTTGATCGTCGCTTGGTTAAGGTTCTGTTCGGTCTGTTGCTGCAAGGTCGTGGCATAGGCGTCAAAAAGATCCTGTGCGATGCCCGATGCCGCCGTATCTGCGACGGCATCTCGCTGTGCCACGACGGTTGGATCGGCCAGATCCGGCTGCGCGATATCGTCAAGCCGCACAATCAACGCACCCTCCAAGGCATCAATCACACGCACTTCGCCGATGCTCATCTCAAAGATCTGCGCATTGAACCCCGGAGGGGTGCCTTCGATAAAGCTGCGCCGCGTCATGCCCTCTTCGACGACTGGAACCAGTCCCAGTGTTTCAAATCCCGTCAAGGGCAGGATGTCGGCGGCGATCTCTTCGGCTCTGGCGATGACGGCCTCTTGTTCTGCCTGTGCCATCCATGCCGCGATGACCTGTTCGCGGACATCCTCAAGCGGTTGGAGCTGCGGTGGCGTGATTCCATTCAACGTCAGCGCGAAAATGCCGCCATCCGAGAGATCGAAAATCTCGGCAAACTGGCCCTCTTGGACAAGGGCAGCTTCGCGCCGGAAAGCATCATAAGAGGCGATTCCTTCGCTGTTGTCAGGTGTCCATGAGATTGTGCCCAGTTGCATGTCGGTCCGTTCGGCAAGGTCGGCCATCGTCGCACCGCCCGCCAACAGATCAATGATCTGGTCGGTATTGTCATTGATGAATTCCCGTGCTGCCTCGGCTGCCAGTTCTTCACGCAATTCAGGGGCGGCCTCTTCCAGCGGGGTTTCCTGCGCGGCAAGAACCGCATTCATCCGAAACAGGGCAGGGCCAAGGGTCGAATTGAAGGGGCCAACCACTTCGCCCGTCTCTGCGGCAAAGACCGCATCACCGGCGGCGCGCAGGTCCTCGCGGCTGACGTCACCCAGATCAATGTCGGTCAGCGCAAGGCCCCGTTCGGCGACCAGTTCTTCGAAAGTGACCTCACCTGCATCAAGACGGGCGCGTGCATCTTCGGCGCGGGCCTGATCCAGATAGACCAGACGTTCCACCAAACGACGTTCCGGCTGGACGAAGTCGCTCAGGCGCTGCGTGTAAAGCTGTTCGACTGCCGCATCTGTCACTGTCATGTCGTCAAGGATCATGGACGGTGTCAGCCAGACATAAGTGATGTCGCGCGCTTCGGGGAGGGTGAAGGCCTCGGGGTTTGCATCATAATAAGCCTGCTGTGCCTCTGGCGTGGCACCGGGGACCGGTGCTGTGAGCGCATCCGACCCGACGGCTGCCCATGTAATGCTGCGCGTTTCGCTCAGGTATTGGACGAGTGCATCGGCATAGGGGTCTGGCGTCGGGATGCCGCTGACCACAGCCGCCTGCAGCAAGCTGCGTGCAACCTCTTCGCGAATGCCAGCTTCAAATTCGGCGGCGGTCTGACCGGATTGCTGCAATGCCAGCCGATAGGTCTCGCGGTTGAAGCCTCCAGCGCCCTGAAACGACGGAATGGCCTGCAGCCGCGCAAAGACACGTTCATCCCCGACCGAAACACCAAGCGCGGCGGCTTCGTTGTCGAGGGTGCGCAGCAAGACAAGCTGGCTGAGCGCGCGCTGATCAAGGCCGAATTGCTGGGCCTGCTGGAATGTAATCTGCTGGCCAAACTGGGCAGACAAGGCGCGGATCTGTTCATTCAGCGCGCGCTGATAGGACGCCACAGAGACTTCCTTGTCACCCACCGTGCCGATGTTGCGGATGTTCCCGCTCAGGCCACCTGTGCCAAACCCTGCAAGACCAAGCAGGATAACGCCCACGATGATCCATGCGCCGTACCGAGGTTTCTTTTTGTCTGCCATGTCTTCGACTGCTCCGCCCGCTGATTGGCGCATGAATAAGGGGCTGGACGCAGGGGCGCAAGGGTCAGAGCGACAGTGATGACAGCCTGTTGAAAAGCGTCTCGACACCAGCGCGGTCAATGTTGGCAAAGGCGATCCGCAACTGGCTTTCGCCGCCTGCCACATCGTCGGGCATAAACATCGTGCCGGGCAGCAAAAGCACGCCAACTTCTTTGACAAGGCGCGGTGCCAGATCGGCAGAAGACATCTCAAAAGGATGTTTGACGTAGGCAAAATAGGCGCCGCAGCCCAAAAGCTCCCATCCTTGCGCGGCAAGCACGGGGAAATAGTCGTTGATGGCCGCGCGCCGGTCGAGGATTTCCAGTCGTTCACCCGCGAGCCAGTCACCCAAATGCTGCATACCCCAAAGTGCGGCCCGTTGCCCCAGTTGGTTGGGGCAGATCGTGACTGTGTCCAGAAACTTTTCGATCTCGGCAAGCCGCGCGGCACTGGCGATGACGGCACCGACACGATGACCGGTCAGCCGGTAGGCTTTGGAAAAGGAATACAACTGGATCAGCGTGTCATCCCACTGCGCGTCTGAAAAAAGATCATGAGGTGCGCCAGCGCGGCTGTCAAAATCGCGGTAGGTCTCGTCGACGATCAAAGCGATGCCCCTGGCGCGTGCAAGATCGACGAAGGCCCGCAGGACCGTGGCGGGATACTCCACTCCGCAGGGGTTGTTGGGGCTGACCAAGGCAATGGCGCGGGTCTTGGGCGTGATCAGCTTGGCCGCTTCACCGGGGTCAGGGATCATGCCTTGGCCCACTGTCAGCGGCACGGTTTTCACGCCGGACATATCCAGCCACATGCGGTGATTGAAGTAGTAGGGGACCGGTACAATGACCTCGTCACCTTCGGTGCAAAGCGTGGTGATCACCGCAGCAAACGCCTGATTGCACCCTGACGTGATCGCAACCTGATCTGCACTGACCTGACCGCCATAGCCTTGCGTCCATTGCCTGGCCACTTCTGCGCGCAGCTCTGGCAGACCCAGCACAGGCCCGTAAAGATGGGCGGCGTCGTCATTGAGGATCATCTGCGCCATTGCTTCGCGCATGGCCAGAGGGGGCGGATCGACCGGGGCTGCCTGACTGACGTTCAGCAAGGGCTGATTGTCGGGAAGGATCACACCATCCAACCAGCGGCGGGCCTCCATGACAGGGGGGGCGAAGGTGGTTGCGGTGCGTGGCACTGTCATCGTGGTTTCCTGAGCAGGCGGATCAATCCTTGCCGCGATAGGGTTCTACATATTGCAGCGCCATATCCCATGGAAAGAATATCCACGTGTCCTGGCTCACTTCGGTGATGAAGGTATCGACCTGCGGGCGGCCTTTGGGCTTGGCATAGACCGTTGCAAAATGCGCCTTGGGATAAAGATTGCGCACCAGTTCAAGGGTTTTGCCGCTATCGACCAGATCATCAATAATCAAGATACCGGTGCCGTCGCCCATCAGGGCCGCATCCGGCGCCTTGAGGACCTTTGCCTCTGACTGGTCCTGATGGTCGTAGCTTTTCACGCTGATCGTATCGACCGTGCGAATGTCCAATTCACGCGCCGCGATCATGGCTGGAGCCATGCCGCCACGGGTGATCGCGACCACAGCCCGCCATGCGCCATTGTCGGGGCCATGTCCGTCCAGACGCCACGCGAGCGCTCGGCTATCACGATGGATTTGATCCCAGCTGATGTGGAAGCCTTTTTCGTGGGGCAGACGCTCGGTCATGGGATTGTCCTATTCTTTGGTGATATCTGGCGCGTCAACGGCCTTCATGCCGACGACATGATAGCCTGCATCCACATGCAGGACCTCGCCGGTGACGGCGCTCCCGAGGTCAGACAAAAGATAGAGAGCGGATTTGCCGACCTCTTCTTGTGTGACGGTCCGGCGCAGCGGAGAGTTATATTCATTCCATTTCATGATCAGACGAAAATCTCCGATGCCGGAGGCCGCAAGCGTCTTGATCGTTCCGGCGCTGATCGCATTCACGCGAATGTTGTCTTTGCCCAGGTCTTCGGCGAGGTACCGCACAGAGGCCTCGAGTGCGGCCTTCGCCACGCCCATCACATTATAATGTGGCATCACTTTCTCGGCGCCGTAATAGGTGAGCGTCAGGCAAGACCCGCCATCGGTCATCATCTTTTCCGCGCGCTGAACGACGGCGGTGAAGGAGTAGACCGAAATATCCATCGAGGTCAGAAAGTTGCCGCGCGTGGTGTCGACATAGCGGCCACGCAATTCATTTTTGTCAGAATAACCAATGGCATGCACGATAAAGTCCAACTTGCCCCAGCGCGTTTCGAGTGCCGCAAAGAGCGCGTCAATCGAGGCCTCGTCGCCCACATCACAGGGCAGCACGATATCTGATCCGACAGAGGCAGCCAGAGGGTCGACACGTTTTTTCAAGGCGTCACCCTGATAGGAGAAAGCGAGCTCTGCACCGGCATCGGCGCAGGCTTTGGCGATTCCCCATGCGATCGACTTATCGTTGGCAAGACCCATGATCAGGCCGCGTTTGCCTTCCATTAACCGTGATGTCATTGCCTGATCCTTTTGCAGTTCTTCTCTTGATTTGCATCCCGTTTAGGCGATTGCAAGTAAAGCAGCAAGTAGCTGAACAATCTCGTAAAATGGTTGCCACTGTCTACAATTATGCCTAAGTCTGTGATTGGGGGTTTTGTTAAGGATCAGCAATGTCTGACCGACACGGCATTTTTGCGGGAAAAGACCCCTTTGACATTGCGCGGCAATGGCTGGATGCCGCGTGCGAAACTGAACCCAGTGACCCCAATGCAATCGCGCTATCAACAGTGGATGCCGATGGTTTGCCAAATGTGCGGATGGTACTTCTCAAGGACATCGAGATGGACGCATTTGTCTTTTACACCAATTACAATAGCGCCAAAGGTCAAGAAATTGCGCAATCTGGCAAAGCGGCTTTTGTTATGCATTGGAAATCTCTTGCGCGGCAGATAAGGGTGCGCGGGCTGGTGAGCAAAGAGGACGGGCCCAAGGCTGATGCCTATTACAAGTCGCGGTCGCTCAAGAGCCGGCTTGGCGCTTGGGCTTCGTCCCAATCTCAGCCGCTAGACACACGTGCGTCATTGATTGCGGACGTGGCAAAGGTAACATTACAAAAGGGTTCGGATCCGGAACGTCCGCCCTTTTGGGGCGGTTTTCGGATTGTACCTCTGGAAATCGAGTTTTGGTCAGATGGTGCATTTCGACTGCATGACCGGTTTCGGTGGTCACGCAAAAAAGCCGATTCCGAGTGGGACGTTATTCGGCTTTCTCCATGAGTGTCATATTTTGTCATGATTGAGTGTTATTGGACGAGTCATGCCGGTTTGAAAGACAACGAAAAAAAGGGGGTTACAGCTTGGACGAGGCTGTTGCCCGAAGGGAAGAATAGATGAACACGCAGGACACCGGCGCACAACGGCAGGTGAATGGACAGGTAAAGTGGTTCGACCCCACAAAAGGTTTTGGCTTTGTCATCGCGGATGATGGTGGGCCCGATATTTTATTGCATGCAAATGTTTTACGTAATTACGGACAAGGGTCTGTCGTGGACGGATCGGCGATCAAGATTATCGTGCAGGATACGCAGCGCGGTCTTCAGGCGATCGAAGTGTTATCCATCAAGCCGCCAGAAACGAGCGAAACTTTGCCTTTGCGGGACATGGTAGAATTTACGCCCGAAGATATTGCAAGCAAACCGATTGAACCCGCGCGGGTCAAGTGGTTCGACAAGGCAAAGGGCTTTGGTTTTGCCAACGTCTTTGGCAACAATGATGACGTGTTCATTCATGTCGAGGTTTTGCGCCGCTCGGGTCTTTCTGATTTGCAATCGGGCGAAGCCGTGGGGCTGCGTATGGTTGATGGCGAACGCGGGCGCATGGCGATAGAGGTCATCGGCTGGGAGGCCGCCGCAAAGTGAGAGCGCTTGTGTTCTCGGTCTGCGCGGCCTTGTTCGCCCAGCCGCTCTGGGCCGTTTGCGCCGACGATAAAGTGACCATCACCGGTGATTTTGGTCAGGCCAACTTTACTGTCGATGTTGCCGATGATGCTGCGGAACGTGCCCGCGGTTTGATGTTTGTCGAGGCCATGCCGACTTTGACGGGTATGCTTTTCGTCTACGAACGTCCGCAAACTGTCAGCTTCTGGATGAAGAATACATTGATCCCGCTTGATATGCTGTTCGCCAGCCCAACGGGTGAAATCCTGCGCATCCATGAGAATGCGGTTCCCGGCGATCTGACACCGATACCCGGTGGCGATGGCGTGCAAATGGTCCTTGAGATCAACGGTGGACTATCCGCCCGTTTGGGCATCGCGGCGGGGGATGTGATGCAACACCCCAGCTTTGGCGCGGATGCTATTTTGCCTTGTGTCGAAAAGAGTGACGGTTAGGGCTTTTCAAATCAGTTTGGTGGGGCTAAAGACACCGCCATGGTTCGGGGCGTAGCGCAGCCTGGTAGCGCATCTGTTTTGGGAACAGAGGGTCGGGAGTTCGAATCTCTCCGCCCCGACCACTTCACAACATTCTTGACGAGCGCCCCATCAGACACACGTCTGGTGGCCCGATTGCGGGTGGCAAATTTGTCATTCATCTTACGTTAATCAAGGTTAAGAATCAGGCGAAAGCCATTAACCTTGTTCACAGGTTGCCTGAAGCTTTTGCCCTAAACCTGCTGACTCTAACGCTTTCTGTTGAATTGGCGCGGCGATCAAAATGTGGACAAGCCTGTGGGTGAATCGGTGGTCCCTTTGCCGCCCATTTCAATCAAGACACGTCAACTCATTTTATCTGCATTTTGTGTTAAAAATCCGTTGACCCACTAGGGCTAGTTGCGTCAGGTTGTGCGGGCTGACAACCGCAGCACAAGATGTGGTGTCGGCTCGGGGACAGTTCTATCGGCGGGTGCATCAAAACAGGCACCGTTTTGTTTAATCCGATCTTTGATCGGTACGGGAAGCATTCGCCATCAAAAGATTTGTTCCAAACGTAGTTTGCGTCGCTTGAGCGGCGGGGTTGACAATAAGCCGCAACGACGGCGCAGAAAAATGGGGCAGATCCAATGAAAATTGATCGTAATTTCACGAAATCCGGCAAGGACGCTTACGCAGAGCTCGACTTCAAGACGACGACATCTGAAATCCGTAACCCGGATGGCACCATTGTTTTCAAGCTGGATGATTGCGAGATTCCTGCCGGATGGAGCCAGGTCGCATCCGACGTGATCGCACAGAAATATTTTCGCAAGGCAGGCGTGCCTTCCGAAGTGAAAAAAGTAAAAGAGAAAGGCGTGCCCGCGTTCCTGTGGCGCTCCGAGCCGGCAAAAGGCGCGACCTTCGGCGGTGAGACATCCGCCAAGCAAGTGTTCGACCGACTGGCTGGCGCCTGGGCCTATTGGGGTTGGAAGGGCGGCTATTTCACAACCGAAGAAGACGCGCGCACCTATTTTGACGAAATGCGCTATATGCTGGCAACCCAGCGTGCGGCACCAAACAGCCCGCAGTGGTTCAACACCGGCCTGCACTGGGCTTATGGCATCGACGGTCCGGCCCAAGGCCATTATTATGTGGATTACAAGACAGGTGAGCTGACAAAATCGGCCTCATCCTACGAACACCCCCAGCCGCACGCCTGCTTTATCCAGTCTGTTGCGGACGATCTGGTCAATGACGGCGGGATCATGGACCTCTGGGTCCGCGAAGCGCGTCTTTTCAAGTACGGCTCTGGCACCGGCACCAACTTCTCGTCTTTGCGCGGCGAAGGCGAGGCGCTGTCGGGTGGCGGTAAATCATCCGGCCTGATGGGTTTCCTGAAAATCGGTGACCGCGCGGCAGGCGCGATCAAATCGGGCGGCACGACACGCCGCGCGGCAAAGATGGTTATCGTCGATGCCGACCACCCCGATATTCAGGAATTCATCAACTGGAAGGTCATCGAGGAACAAAAGGTGGCGTCTATCGTCGCCGGTTCCAAGATGCATTCGCGCTATCTGAATGCGATCTTTGCGGCGATCAAGTCATGGGATGGGGCAGAGGCTTCTGCCTATGACCCAAAGACCAACGAAACGCTGGCCGCGGCCGTCAAGGACGCGAAACGCTCTGCTATTCCAGAGACTTACATCAAGCGTGTGCTGGACTATGCAAAACAGGGCTATACGAGCATCGAATTCCCGACCTACGACACCGATTGGGATTCCGAGGCCTATTCCAGCGTCTCCGGCCAGAACTCCAACAACTCGATCCGCGTGACCGATGCCTTCCTGAAGGCGGTCGAAGAAGACGCCGACTGGAAACTGATCAACCGCCGCAACGGCGAAGTCGCCAAGATCATCAAGGCGCGCGATCTGTGGGAGCAGGTCGGGCATGCCGCTTGGGCCTGTGCCGATCCGGGCATCCAGTATCATGACACCGTGAACGCATGGCACACCTGTCCCGAAGACGGAGCCATCCGTGGGTCAAACCCTTGTTCCGAATACATGTTCCTTGATGATACGGCCTGCAACCTTGCATCGATGAACCTGCTGACCTTCTACCAGAACGGTGAATTCCAGGTCGAAGACTATATGCATGCCACCCGTCTCTGGACGATCACCTTGGAAATTTCGGTGATGATGGCACAGTTTCCGTCCAAGGAAATCGCGCAACGGTCTTATGACTTCCGCACGCTGGGCCTTGGCTATGCCAATATTGGCGGTCTGCTGATGAACATGGGTCTGGGTTACGACAGCGACGAAGGCCGCGCGATGGGCGCTGCCCTGACCGCGATCATGACCGGTGTCTCCTACGCCACCTCTGCCGAAATGGCGGGCGAACTGGGGGCCTTCCCGGGCTACAAGAAAAACAGCAAGCACATGCTGCGTGTGATCAAGAACCACCGTCAGGCCGCATTGGGCAAGAAGACCGGCTATGACAAACTGGACGTCAAGCCTGTCCCTCTTGACCATGCCAACTGTCCTGACCAGCGGTTGGTCGCTTTGGCTGTTTCTACTTGGGACGAAGCACTGGCCCTTGGTGAAAAGCACGGCTATCGCAACGCCCAAGTGTCCGTCATCGCGCCAACGGGCACGATCGGTCTGGTCATGGATTGCGATACCACAGGGATCGAGCCTGACTTTGCGCTGGTGAAGTTCAAGAAGCTGGCCGGTGGCGGGTATTTCAAGATCA
>NZ_JANQTS010000077.1 GCF_030731595.1 Yoonia sp. | reverse complement strand
GTGCGCTTAGCTCAGCAAATCCAGCACCAGTGCGTTGCGCGCCGTTTCGGGATGGACAGGGCGCGCGGGTCATCAGCCGGTTCCGGTGGATTTGCGCGACGGGTCAGACCCGCCGCGACCTTTTGATTACCAGCTGTTATAAGCCAGATACTTGCCGGTCATTTCGACCTTTACGCGGTCACCCTTGGGGTTTTCAACGCGGGTGACAGACATTTCAAAGTCAATGGCCGACATGATCCCGTCGCCAAACTTTTCCTGGATCAGCGCCTTCAAAGTCGGGCCATAAACGCCGACGATTTCATAAAAGCGATAGATGCAGGGATCGGTCGGAACCGCCTGTTCCCAAATCTTTGTGGGGCTTTCGGCCAGCACGGATTCCGCCTCTTGCGGCAGGCCCATGACGCTGACCATCAGCTTGGCCTTTTCCGCTGGAAAGGCGTTCATGCCCATTGCGGCAGAGTGGGTCCAAACAGGTGACATGCCGATCTTGTCGGCGATTTCTTCCCATGTCAGGCCGGCTGTTTTCTTGGCCGACAGGATCATGGCCGTGACGTCTTCTTTGGTCATCATCTGGGTCATAGTCAGGTCTTTCATTGTTGCTCCTCCAGAGGTTATTCGTTGACGGCCCGCAGCGCCGGCGGCGCTATTTCGGGGTCGTCGGCTGTGTCTGTCTTGTCGATCCGCACGGGCGTCGGGCTGCCAGAACCGGCAGGAACCTTTTGTCCGGCCATTTCCTTGGAACGCTTGCCAAGAAACTGCACGAGGTGGTTGCGGATCGCATAGTAATTGGGATGTTCGATGATCTCGGTCCGGTTGCGGGGGCGCGGGATCGTGATCTCGACGCTTTCGGCGACCCGGGCGTAGGGGCCATTGGTCATCAGCAAAATGCGGTCGGCCAGCAGGATCGCTTCGTCGATATCATGCGTGATCATAAAGACGGTCTGTTCGGTCCCGCTCCAGATTTTGAGCAACTCGTCCTGAATCGTACCACGGGTCAGGGCGTCAAGCGCGCCAAATGGTTCATCCAGCAAGAGCAGTTTGGGATGGTTTGCAAAGGCGCGCGCAATCGACACGCGCTGGCGCATCCCGCCCGACAACTGGCTGGGCTTGCGGTGGATCACGTCCCCCTCCAGCCCGACCATCGCAAGGTATTTGGTCGAATGTTCGATGACTTGCGCCTTGGTCCATTCGGGGTGTCGTGCCGCAACACCAAAGGTCACGTTCTTGAGCGTTGAAAGCCAAGGCAGCAGGGAATAGTTCTGGAACACCACACCCCGGTCAAGGCTTGGACCTTTGACCTCGGTCCCGTCCATGATGACCGCGCCAGAGGTTGGGTCGGACAGGCCGGCAAGGATGTTCATGATCGTCGATTTGCCACAGCCGGAGTGGCCAAGGATCACGACGAATTCCCCCTTTTCGACACCGAAAGTGGCGTTTTCGAAAACGGTCGTTTGTCCACCTGTCCCGTCAGGATAGCGTTGGGTCAGGTTTTCGACACTCAGAAAAGGTTTCATGTCTTTGTCCTATTCAACGTAAGAGACAGCGCGCTGCACAAAGCCGAGGGCTGCATCAAGCACCATGCCCACCAGGCCAATCATCAGGATGGAGAAGATCACGGAGGTCAGATCGAGGTTGTTCCATTCGTTCCAGACGTAATAACCAATCCCTGTACCGCCCACGAGCATCTCTGCTGCGACAATCACCAGCCAGGCGATCCCGATGGAAATGCGCATCCCCGTCAGAATTGTCGGCGCCGCCGCCGGCAAAATCACGCTAAAGGCCGTGCGCAGCGGGTTTAGTTCGTGGGTGCGGGCGACATTCACCCAATCCTCGCGCACACCTGCGACACCGAAGGCGGTATTGATCAGCATCGGCCAGATCGAGCAGATAAAGATCACGAAAATCGCGCTCGCTTCACTGTCCTGAATGACGAACAAGGCAAGCGGCATCCACGCCAGCGGCGAAATAGGGCGCAAGACCTGAATGAAAGGGTTCAGCGCCTTGTAAGCCAGCGGCGACATCCCGATCAAAAACCCAAGCGGAATGGCGATTGCGGCAGCCAGAGCATAGCCCACCAGAACGCGATAGATGGAATAGCCGATCTGGATGCCGATCCCCTTGTCGTTGGGGCCGGCATCATAGAACGGATCGCTCAACTGTTCCCATGCCTTGGCCATAACCTGACTTGGCGGTGGAACACCCGCTTTGGGCTGGCCGCCGCCTGTCAGTAGCTCGTATTCCGTCAGTTCACCGACCGCCTTTTGGGCCGGTATCGCGGCCTCCCAGATCAGGAGGCCGACGATCAGCAGGGAAACCGACAGGATAGCTGCACGTAAGTTCAGGGAGAGCAGGGGCATCCGCCTTAGCCTCTCTTGATCGCAAAGCTGTCGACGTAGGCTTCTGGCGCGTTGTAATCAAAGGTCTTGCCCATGATCGTGTGCGACTTGTAGGTCACGTCAGGTGCTTCATAGCCCAGATCTTCCATGACCTTTTTGCAGTCGGCAGCCAGATAGACCTGCTCTGCCACGCCTTTGTAGTCCACATCGCCTTCGATATAGCCCCAGCGCTTCATCTGGGTCAGGATCCACACACCCATCGAATGCCACGGGAAGGGGTCGAAATCGATACGGTCAGGCACGCGCTGGACGTTGCCCAGTCCGTCGGCGTAAGTCCCCGTCAGCACTTGTTCGATGACCGTCACAGGCTGGTTGAGATAATTCGTCGGCGCAATCGCTTCAGAGATTTCTTTGCGGTTTTCAGGCGCAGAGGCGTATTGTGTCGCGTCGATGATCGACTTGAGCAGAGCGCCGTAGGTGTTGGGCAGTTCGGTCGCAAAGGACAGCGGCGCGGCAAAGGCGCAGCATGGATGGCCATCCCAGATTTCCTTGGTCAGCAGGTGGATAAAGCCGATGCCTTCGAAGACCGCGCGCTGGTTGAACGGATCAGGTGACAGGTAGCCGTCAAGGTTTCCGGCACGCAGGTTCGCAACCATTTCAGGCGGCGGAACCACGCGGATCTGGATATCGACATCAGGGTCAAGACCGAATTCGGCCACATAGTAGCGCAGCAGGAAGTTGTGCATCGAGTATTCAAACGGCACACCGAAGGTAAAGCCCTTCCACTGTGTCGGGTCACGCTTATCAAGGTGTTCGTTGGACAGAACAATCGCCTGACCGTTGATGTTTTCAACGGCGGGCATGATGTAGGGTTCGGCGATCGAACCTGCACCCAATGTCATCGCCAGCGGCATTGGCGTCAGCATGTGGCTGGCGTCATATTCGCCGTTCAGTGATTTGTCGCGCGCCACGGCCCAACCGGCTGTTTTGATCACTTGGGCGTTCAGGCCATAGCGTTCATAAAAGCCCAAAGGCTGCGCCATGATGATCGGCGTCGCACAGGTGATCGGCACAAAGCCGATGTTCAGATCGGTTTTTTCGGGGGGGCCGAGGTTGTCAAGGATCGCAGCCTTTGCCTGATCCATCGGAAAGACCGACGCCAAGGCAGCAGCCATCGTCGTGCCACCCATCATGCCCATGAATGACCGACGGCCAATGTCGCTTTGACCAAAGACCGAACGCACGATTGCACTTTCGACCGCACGCTCCAGCATACCTTCGCTGGTGGTCAGGTCAGGACCCGCCTGCTGCGCTACGGCTGATGTAACGCAGCCTGCGCAGCCACAGTCCGCGCCATGGCGCAGATCGGTTTCGGATGAGAATGGATTTCCAAGGCTTTTTACTGTCATTGCGATCACTCCTGTCAAACGTTGCAATTATCGTGACGCGGAAAACGCAGAGGTCGAAGCTCCGGAGGGGAAAAAATTAAATTGGATTAAAGTATTTAATAATAAATAGTTAACCCGCTTTTCCGCTCACATTAATTTACGAAAGTTCGTAAATTACGATTTTTCGTATTGTGGTGGCACGAGGTATCCGCTTCGATCACGACATGAACAAACCACATCAGCAAACTGATTCCCGACTGGCTGGCGCCTTTGGTGCGACCTTGGCGCTCGACCTTGATACAGACCGGATTCTGGCCGCCACACCGCAAGCGGTACAGCTCTTGAAAGATCCCGCCCTTGTCGGGTCCCGCTTTTCTGATCTGGTGGCGGATGATGTTCCGCAGATGATCCTGTTTGTGGAAGAAGTGATCTACCGCGGCGAGGCATGGACACGGCGTATTGTCTTGCGGACCCGCACAGGTGAGCCGATCCGATGCGAACTGAACGGGCGCGACAATGGTGGTTCTTTGCTGCTGCAAATCATCGATCTTGCAGCACTTGAACGCCGTGCAGAGGCCGTGGAAGCCGCCACCATCTATAGTGGTGGTATTCTGGAATGGCAGCGGGCACAGGCGTTCTTTTCCGAACTGGAACAGCAAAACCAGTTGATCCTCAATGCAGCAGGCGAGGGGATTTACGGGGTGAACGCCGATGGCAAAACGACCTTTGTGAACCGTGCCGCCCAAGAAATGCTGGGCTGGACCGATGAGGACCTTCTTGGCGAGGATATCCATACAAAGATCCACCATCACCATCTGGACGGCGAGGTTTACCCCTCACACGAATGCCCGATTTACCAATCCTTTCGCAACGAGCAGGTCAACCGGATCGAGGACGAGGTGTTCTGGCGCAAGGATGGCAAGCCGATCCGCGTCGAATATGTGTCTACCCCGATTTATGAAGGACAGGTCCTTGCCGGGGCCGTGGTCATCTTTCGCGACATCACCGAGCGGTGGGAGAACGAACGCAAGCTGCGTGAGGCGATGGATCAGGTTGCCGCCCTGCGTGACCGGCTTGAACAGGAGAACGCCTATCTGCAAGAAGCGATCAGCATCGAACGGGCACATCATGATGTCGTCGGTCGATCCCCTGCGATCCAGCAAATCCTGCAACGGGTGGAGATGGTGTCGCGGACACAGGCCAACGTCCTGATCACTGGCGAAAGCGGTACCGGCAAAGCGATGGTCGCCTCTGCGATCCACAATGACAGTGACAGGCGGCGGCGGCCTCTGATCCATTTCAAATGTGGCTCCGTGACAGCCGACACCTTTGAAAGCGAACTCTTCGGTCATGTAAGGGGCGCCTTCACTGGCGCGTTACGCGACAAGCCGGGCAAGTTGGAATTGGCACATGGTGGCACGCTCTTCCTGGATGAAGTCGCGGACATTCCATTGGAACAGCAGGGGCAATTGCTTGATGCCTTGCAGAACCGCATGGTCACAAGGCTGGGAGATGACCGCGCACGCAGCCTCGAATTGCGGGTCGTCGCATCGACCAGTCGTAACCTCGACCGCGAAGTCCAAGCGGGGCGGATGCGGCAGGAACTGGTGTTCTTTCTCAATGTCTTTCCGATCCACTGCACACCCCTGCGGGAACGGCCCGACGACATCCCCTTGCTGGCCTCTCATTTCTTGAACCTAGCCTGCAAGCGCCTTGGCCGAACACCGCCGATCATCACGGCTGGCACGATCCGCACGTTGCAACAATACGACTGGCCCGGAAACGTCCGCGAACTTGCAAACGTGATCGAACGGGGCGCAATTGTATCACGCGCGGACAAGCTTTTGGTTGATATCCATCCGGTCTCGGCACCTGCCACGCGCAAGATCACGACGTTGCTTAGCGAAGCCGACATCGAACAAATCCGTGTGGCCAATACGATTGCCTGCCTGCAAGAGGCAAAGGGCCGTGTGTCGGGTCCGAACGGCGCAGCAGCGCTTTTGGGGATAAAGCCGACAACACTCTATTCTCGGATAAATGCGCTGGGCTTGACACCTGACGATTGGGTCTAGGTTGGTCAGCGTGCCAGTGTGCATCTTGCAGCACCTTATGTCACGCCACCGACAGTCTCGATCTTGGCGTCTCAGAAACAGCGCTGCATAGGGGTGACAACGCGTTGGTCCCGGCTGATCCTCACCCCCGGGACCCGAGTCTGCCCAATCCTTTGACCACGGCACGCAGTGCCGCGTCGAGTGGGCCTCGCGCCCATCGCCGCCGCCAGAACACGGCCGCGACCGTGACTACACCCCAGATCAGGCAAGCGACGCCCAGAAGTGCCGCATTGCCAAGCGTGCCGAATAGCCCCAGACCCCAGCCATGGAACAGCGCCCCGGCCAGAACCCCCTGCGCGATATACCCCGTCAGCGGCATCGACCCTGCAGGGACCAGAAGGCCCAATCGTGGTGTCAGGCGGAGGATGGCGACGACATAGACAGCCGCAAGGGTCGGCGCGCCAAGCGCAAGCGCGGCATAGCCGAGCGTCGTGGGCAAGCCGGATGGCAGCAGCCCCAGTGTTGCCGCCATATAAACTGCGTTGGCTGACAGGGCCAACACGAGCAGCAAAGGGATTCGTGCTGCGAGGTCGCGTTGTGTGACGCTGGACGGCTCGAAGAATCCGGTCTTCTGCGCCGCAAGGCCCAGGCAGAAGGCCCCGAAAGCGAGCGGCCCGTTGAACAGCACCACCACCGTCAGCGCGATCGGCCAGTCGGCCAGCCGCTGCGCGACCGCGTCAAGGAAGCTGCCCTGATAGCCCAGTCCGCTCAGGTCGACGGCACCCTGCGCCATATCCTTGGCCGAGGCGTCCAGAAGGGCCAGTATGGCAAAAGCCAGAGCAGCCAGTGGCACCATGGCCAGCGCGATCCGCACAAGTCGCCGCGGTGTGGCGTCGCGCAGGGCCCATAGACCGGCACCAAGCACCGCATAGGCCAAAAGGATGTCGCCGTGAAAGACCAGGATCGCATGGCCGACCCCGAACAGGGCCAGCGCGATCAGGCGCGCCCGGTATTGCGGAGCGGCAGGCCGCCCGGCCCGTGCCGCCGATGCCAACTGGACGCCAAACCCCCAGCCAAAGAGGAAAGAGAAGAGTACGAAGAACTTGCCCTCGAACAGCAGGCTGACGATTCCCTTGGCAACGACATCTGCCGTGCCGTCAGGCAAGCTCAGTGCCGCGGCCATGGGAAGCGCCAAGTAGGGCAGGTTGACGATACCGATGCCAAGCAGGGCAAAGCCACGCAGCACATCAACGGAAGAAGAACGGGTCATGTGATGATTCCTTGTTGAGCATGTGCTCAATATATCGGTCATTGAGCACATGCTCAACCAGTGATATGAAACATCCATGACTGCTGATCGTCGCTCCGCCATTCTTGCTGCCGCCACGGATTTGATCCGCGAGAACGGCGTCGCTGCCGTGCGCACACGCGATGTTACGACCCGCGCAGGCGTCGGGATCGGGCTGCTGAACCATTATTTCAAATGGGGTGAACTTCGGGCGCTTGCGGCGGCTCAGGCGCTCTGGGCCGAGATCGAACGCGTGGTGCCCGAAGCGCCAGCGCCGGACCGGCAGCTTGATGTGTTCTTGGCCCGCGCTTTCGGCGAAGACGCCGACCCGCTCTGGCGGCTTTGGATAGAGGTAACGGACCTTGCCATGTCGGATCCCGATATGGCCCGCGCCGCCGAAGGCTGCGCCGAGGGCATCCTGAACGAGCTGGCTGCCATTCTGGAACAGGGTGCCGCCAAACACTACTGGCAGTGCCCTGCGCCCAAGGCCGCGGCCCTGCGCATTCTTGCCTTCCACGACGGGCTTGTCGGTTTCGTCCTGACAGGCTTGCCAAAGGTGGAACGCGACGAGGCGGCAGAGCACTTCAAGCGCTTCGTTGCACTCGAGCTCGGGCTGCCGCAGGACAGTCACAAAGCGTGATAAACGTGGGCTTGTGCGTCCTGCGTCCTTTTGGATCACAGCCGTCTCCTTGCCCCAAGATTTCCCGATTTTGGCGCATTGGGTTATTTCGATCTGGCTAGGACCGAGCGCCTATCGCACCCATTCGATGCGACGCAACAAGGTCGGTCAGATCTGTCAGAAAACAGTCCATCTGCGCGCTATCCCGTCGTAGATCCAGATGACGCGCTGTCATTGTCGGCAAGGTTTGATCTGTAAATTCTGGCTGCTCCGCCTTTGGCTTCAAACGATGTCAAAGTGGTTTTCCTGATGACAAAATGAAGACCATAGCAAGTTCAACGGGTAGACCTGATCTTTCACCGATGCGAGACGTTGAACCTTGCTTTATAAAGATGATTGAGAACTGCACCCGTGGTCGCTACGCTCGCGGCTTAAACCCAAGCCAAAGGCGGCATCTGTGTCATTCACTCTGCGGCAACTCAGCTATTTTGTCGCTGTGGCGGAACATGGTTCTGTCAGTGCCGGAGCACATTCCTTGTCGATCTCGCAGAGCGCTGTCACCGAATCCATCAAGGATCTCGAGGCTGATCTGGGCGTCAAACTGTTCGAACGTCATTCCAGAGGTTTGCGCATCACCCATCGCGGGCATCAGTTTTTGCGCCATGCGACGTCGATCCTTGCGCAGGTCGCCGGAGCGCGGGGTGTATTCGAGGATGAGGGCCAGACGGCGCAAGGCCGGCTACATCTGGGACTGACGTCCTTGGTCGCGGGCTATGTCATCTCGGATCTGTTGGCGAAATACAGGCGCGCCAATCCCAAGGTCGAGATCAGTGCGATCGAGGAATCGGGCGAATATCTCGAACACCTTCTGATTGGTGGCGAGATGGATGTTGCCGTCATGATGACGTCGAAGATGGCAGAGCGCTCCGCTCTTCATGCAGAGACCCTTGACGTATCGCCGTACCGTTTGTGGATGCCGATTGGTCACCGTCTGGCCAGTCAGGACAGCATCAGCCTCGCGGACCTCAAGGACGAGCCTTTGATCATGCTCAACATCGACGAAATGGAGCAGGAGACCGTCAAGCTGCTGTCCGTCTTGGGCACACGGCCCAAGGTGGCATTCAGCACCAGATCGGTCGAGGCGGTGCGATCACTGGTCGCGACCGGGGCCGGCGTCGCACTCTTGCCCGATCTGGTCTACCGGCCATGGTCACTTGAAGGAGACAGGATCGAAGCACGCGATGTATCGGGGGCTTTGCCAGTCGTCCAGGTGGGTCTGGTTTGGCGAAAAGGATCGCAGTTGTCGGCCGCTGCGCGCGAATTCATCGCCGTAGCGCAAGCGCATAAGATGATCAGCGGCGGTTGAGCTTCCGATATCGGAAAAATAGATAGCATTATTCTGTTAATTGAATTTGTGAACGCAGCAATCCTCCCGCACTTTGGTGAAAAACAAAGAAACAATTTTTGCGTTCAAAGGGGAGACTGCAAATGACACATTACTTGAAATCAAGCACGGCACTGCTGATGGCGTTGACCATTGCAGGTCAGGCAACGGCACAAACGATGGTTACCGAGATCGGCGATGGCGAAGGCCAGCTCAACATCGTCGCATGGCCCGGCTATCTTGAACGCGGCGAGACGTCGCCCGATTTTGACTGGATCACCGGATTTGAAGAAGCCACCGGTTGTATGGTCAACGTCAAGACGGCCAACACCAGCGACGAAATGGTTGCCCTGATGAACGAAGGTGGTTTTGATCTGGTGACTGCCTCTGGTGACGCGTCCTTGCGGATGGTGGCGGGCAAGCGGGTGCAGCCGATCAACATTGATCTGATCCCGAGTTGGTCGACCGTCGATGACCGTCTCAAGCAGGCGCCTTGGCATTACGTCGACGGCATCCACTACGGTGTGCCTTATATGTGGGGACCAAACGTCCTGATGTATTCCACGGAAGTATTCCCCGAAGCGCCAACCAGTTGGGACGTCGTGTTTAAGCCGATGGACCTGCCCGATGGTCAGCCGAACGAAGGCCGTGTTCAGGCCTATGACGGCCCAATTCACATTGCAGATGCGGCCAACTATCTGATGTTCCACCAGCCCGAACTGGGCATCGTGTCACCTTATGAGCTTAACCAGGAGCAATATGATGCGGCACTTGATCTCTTGCGGGGTCAGCGCACGATTGTCAGCCGATACTGGCATGATGCATTCATCCAGATCGACGATTTCAAAAACGAGGGCATGGCAGCTTCGGGGACATGGCCGTTTCAGGTGAACCTGCTCCAAGGCGACAACACACCCGTCGCTTCGACCATTCCGCAAGAGGGCGCGACCGGTTGGGCGGACTCAACGATGATGCATGCAGAGGCAGACAACCCGAACTGCAGCTACATGTGGATGGAGCATTCGCTTGCCTCCAACCTGCAAGCGGATCTGTCGGTCTGGTTCGGTGCGAACCCCGCAGTCCCTGCCGCATGTACAGACGGACGCGGTATGCAAACTGCGGAAGGCTGCACAAAGAACGGCCTTGATGACTTTGAGCGGATCAAGTTCTGGACCACGCCTGTCTCTGCCTGCGAAAGCCAAGGAGAATGTGTGCCATACTACCGCTGGGTATCCGACTATATCGGGGTGATCGGAGGGCGTTAGGCCTTTCAACAAATGCGCCCGCTGCACCTTGTGTGGCGGGCCTAAATCTCAGGATAGTCCATGACATCTGCAATTCGTTTTTCAGGCGTTTCGCGCCACTTTGGTGACGTGAAAGCGGTGGACGGTGTCGACCTTGATATCGCCGAGGGAGAATTCTTTGCGATGCTTGGTCCATCGGGGTCCGGCAAAACGACCTGCTTGCGCCTGATCGCAGGGTTTGAACGACCGACCAGCGGCACCATCGAGATTTTCGGAAAAGTCGTTCAGGACACGCCTCCCTACAAGCGCGACGTGAATACCGTCTTTCAGGACTACGCTCTTTTTCCACACCTCAATGTACGCGATAATGTAGCTTATGGTCTGATGATTGCGGGGCTTGCGAAAAAGAACCGTCACAAGTCAGCGGACGACGCGCTGGAGATTGTGGCCCTTGGTGGCTACGGCGACCGCAAGCCATCGGAGCTGTCGGGTGGGCAACGCCAGCGCGTCGCGCTTGCGCGCGCCCTGATAAACCAGCCCAAGGCGCTTTTGTTGGACGAGCCGTTGGGCGCTCTTGATCTCAAATTGCGAGAGCAAATGCAGGAAGAGCTGAAGGTCTTGCAGCGCAACCTTGGCATCACGTTTGTCTTTGTCACCCACGATCAAAGCGAGGCCTTGTCCATGGCTGACCGCGTGGCGGTTTTCGACGCCGGAAAAATCATACAGGTCGGCACACCTGAAGCTATTTATTACCGTCCAGAGCGGCCATTCGTGGCGGATTTCGTCGGCTCTTCCAATGTCTTGCCGCCCGAATTCGTGGCGAAACTGACAGGGACCATGGCCTATGGCGCAGTGCGCCCCGAAGCCGTGTATCTGGCCGATCATGGTCATTCCGCATGCGTCAAAACAGTAAGCTTTCTGGGCACGGCCACCCGCGTAAGCCTTGACGTCGCAGGTACTCCGATGACGATGTTGCTGCCCAAAGGAGCCTTGATCCCGAAAAGTGGCGAAACGGTCCTTATCGATTGGGCGGCCCATGATCTGCATGTGATGCACCCATGAGCGATCAGGCATTCATGAACCGCAATTCTGGACCGCTGGGGCGCATATCGGACGCGCTTTGGCGCAAGCCATCGCTGCTGATCTTTCTGTTGATCCTGCCGCCCGCACTTTGGCTGGGCATCATCTATCTGGGATCGCTTTTTGCGTTGCTGGCGCAAAGCTTCTTCTCGATTGATGAATTTACCGGGCAGATCCAGTATGAATGGACGCTGAAAACCTACGGCGAACTGTTTCGTCCCTCGAACTTTGACATCATTATCCGGACCGTGGTGATGGCCACGGCCGTGACGATAGGTGCTGCGATCATCGGCTTTCCTGTGGCCTATTATGCCGCGCGGTATGCACGCGGAAAATGGAAAGCGGTCTTCTATCTTGGCATTATGATGCCGCTGTGGTCGTCTTACCTGGTCAAAGTCTATGCGTGGAAGCTGATCCTTGCCAAAGAGGGTATCCTGAACTGGCTGTTCGAGACGTTGCACCTGAGTTGGCTTCTCGAGGCCTATCTGTCGATCCCGATTATCGGAGGCAATTCCCTGTCTGTCAGCGCCACGGGAACATTCCTTGTGTTCCTCTATGTCTGGCTGCCCTTCATGATCCTGCCTATTCAGGCGTCGCTTGAACGGGTGCCCGTCTCGATGCTTGAAGCCTCGGGAGATCTGGGCGCGCGCCCTTCGCAGACCTTTCGCCATGTCTTGCTTCCACTGGCTCTGCCGGGCGTGATTGCGGGCTCGATCTTTACCTTCTCGCTGACGCTGGGGGATTATATCATTCCGCAGATTGTCGGCTCCTCGCGCCGCTTTATCGGGCAGGCGGTCTACGCGTTTCAGGGTACCGCCGGAAATATTCCGCTGGCTGCCGCCTTTGCTGTGGTGCCGATCCTGCTGATGGCGGTGTATCTATGGATTGCCAAACGGAAGGGCGCATTCGATGCACTCTGACCGCGCACCATTGGGTCTCAAGATTGCTGCGGGTTTCGGCCTTGCGTTCATGCACCTGCCGATCCTGCTTATCTTCGTCTATGCCTTCACCACCGAGGACAAATCCTATCAATGGCCGCCCCCCGGTTTTACGCTGAAATGGTTCGGCGTCACATGGGGGCGTTCTGACGTCTGGGAGGCGTTGGCGCTCTCGCTCAAAGTGGCCAGCATTTCGACAGTGATTGCGTTGGTCCTTGGAACACTTTGCGCCGCAGCGGTGAGCCGCACCAAATTTTTCGGGCGCGAGGTCATCTCGCTGCTCGTGATCCTGCCGATCGCCTTACCGGGGATCATTACGGGCATTTCCCTGCGCTCCGCCTTCAATCTGGCGGATATTCCGTTCAGTTTCTGGACCATCGTTCTAGGCCATGCGACCTTCTGTGTGGTCGTGGTCTATAACAACGCGGTGGCGCGGTTCCGGCGGGTTTCGGGCTCCTTGGTGGAAGCCTCGATGGATCTGGGGGCCAACAGTTTCCAGACCTTCCGCTATGTGATCATGCCGAACATTTCCACTGCGCTGCTGGCGGGGGGGATGCTGGCCTTTGCGCTTTCGTTCGACGAGGTGATCGTGACCACCTTCACCGCTGGCCAACAACAAACACTGCCGATCTGGATGCTTGAAGAACTTGTGCGCCCGCGCGAACGCCCCGTGACCAATGTGGTCGCGATGGTCGTCGTGCTGGTCACCTTCCTGCCTATCCTCGGCGCGTACTACCTGACGCGAGGCACCGATACGGTCGCAGGTCAGGGCAAATGAACCAGACCAAAAATATCAAAGGGAGTGACACCATGGAAACGAATATGCTGATCGGTGGATCGTTCGAGGCCGGCACAGATACCGAAGAGACGATTTTCAATCCGCGAACGGGTGAGGTCATCCTCAAGCTGGCGGAAGCCAACAGCGACCAGATCAACCGCGCGGTAGGTGCGGCGCGCGCCGCCTTTGCGCATTGGTCCCGCACCACTCCGTCCGAGCGTGCCTCAAAGCTGCTGGCAATCGCGGATGCGGTTGATGCCAATCTCGAAGAGTTGGCGCAGCTCGAAGCGCTGAATTGTGGCAAGCCAATCAACGAAGTCCGGACTGCGGAAGTGCCCGCTGTCTCTGATTGCTTTCGTTATTTCGCGGGTGCCGTGCGCAATATGCACACCTCTGCCGCAGGCGAGTATCTGGAAGGGCATACCTCAATGGTGCGCCGAGATCCGATTGGCGTCGTCGCCTCTATCGCACCGTGGAACTATCCGATGATGATGATGGCATGGAAGCTGGCACCTGCGCTGGCAGGCGGCAATACGGTCGTATTGAAGCCGTCCGAGCAGACCCCGTTCACCGCGCTCAAACTTGCCAAGCTGATGTCGGACATCCTCCCCGAAGGCGTGGTCAACGTGGTCGTTGGCCAAGGCGCAAGTGTCGGCAATACGCTCATCAGTCATCCGGACGTCGATATGGTCTCTATCACCGGCGATGTCGCAACAGGCAAGAAGGTGCTGCAAGCAGCCTCTAAAACCGTCAAACGCACGCATCTTGAACTGGGCGGCAAGGCGCCCGTCATCGTGTACGACGATGCCGATCTGGGCCGTGTTGTCGAGGGGCTCAGGGCGTTCGGCTATTACAACGCGGGGCAGGACTGTACTGCTGCCTGCCGCATCTATGCCGGACCAAAGGTATATGAAAAGCTGGTCGCAGACCTGTCATCTGCTGTATCCAGCATCGTCTACGACAACGCGGATGACACGCTCAACGAGATTCCCCCGCTTATCTCCATGCGGCAGCGTGACCGTGTTGCCAGCTTTGTCGAGCGAACACGCGAACACAAGCATATGGAGATCACCACCGGCGGCCAGATGCACAGCGGCAGCGGCTTTTACTACCAGCCGACCATTGTCGCCGGCGCGCTGCAGTCTGATGAAATCGTCCAGCGCGAGGTCTTTGGTCCCGTGGTGTCAATTACCCGGTTCACGGATTCCGACGAGGCCGTCACATGGGCCAACGACAGCGACTACGGGCTTGCTTCCTCGATCTGGACGCAGGACGTTGGCCGCGCGATGGATGTCTCGGCGCGCCTGCGCTACGGCTGCACATGGGTCAACACGCATTTCATGCTCTGCAACGAGATGCCCCACGGCGGGCTGAAGCAATCAGGCTACGGCAAAGACATGTCGATGTATGCGCTGGAGGACTATACTGCGGTCCGGCACGTGATGATCGCCCATTAATGGAGTGATCGTCACGCATGTGATGGGCATTATTGTCGGAAGGCGCGGTTGATTGAACAAATGATGACCGCAGGTAATCCTTAGATTTGCCAAGGGCCCTCCGCATGGGATGCGGCGGTGCAGGGTCGGGACTGGTCGCCAATAGGCGACCATTGCCGCGCGCGCAATTGCGGAAAGAAAAACCTTTGGGCCGCGATCACATCGTGTCGCGCAGCGCGGCCGGTCCGTCAGCCTGCCCAGCATGATCTCGATGCGGTTGCAGCGCTTGTATCGAACTTTGGCGCATCTCACGGAAGACTTGTGCTG
>NZ_JANQTS010000076.1 GCF_030731595.1 Yoonia sp. | reverse complement strand
TGGGCTCAAAGCCGCCGTTCGCTGCGTAGCAGCCCGATCTGCCAACCCTTTATCATCCCTCCCGCCTGAACAGCACCGGAAACCAGTCTTCCCGCAGTTTCTGCCCCGGCACCATGTCATGCCCCGGAAAAGGTGGCGATGTGGGCCCCGGACGCTGCACATAGCGGGCATCATCCCCCAGCAAACGCAACGAAAAGGCACGGCGGCGCTGGTCTGTCTCATTGCCGCGTGCGCCATGCAGGATGCGATAGTCAAAGGCCACGGCATCACCCGGCTCCATATCGAACTCGACGATTTCCATCCCTTCTGCGTCTGGATCAGGGACAGGCATGAATTCGGCTTCATCGGGATAGAAATTCGTCTCTGACAACCAGCGGGTCGGCAGGACGGCACGCGGCCACTTATGCGAGCCCACAACACAGCGCAGCGAGGCCGCACGCACCGGATCAAGCGGCGACCAAAAGCTGACGGTCTGCTGCCCTTCGACAAAGTAATAGGGGCTGTCCTGATGCCACGGTGTGGGTTTGGATGTGCCCGGTTCTTTTACCAGCACATGATCGTGGAACATCTGGCAGCTTTGCGATCGCATCAGATCGGCGGCGACTTCAGCGGCAGGTGAATTGCGGGCCGCGTCTTCGAAAGGGGCAATCCGATTCCAGTTGCAATAGTCATCGAAAAAGCGGCCCTTGTCGCCTTCGCGCAGGTTCTCGGCAGCATAGGGGCCGGGCTCTGCCATATTGATGGCGATGCCTTCGCGCAGGTCTTCGACCCAATCGGCAAACAGACCTTTGACCAGCACAACACCGTCGCGCTGATAGGTTTCCACATGGTCTTGGGTGATGAGCGCGTGCATGATGACTGCCTCCTTTGACTGTCGCGACCCTAAGAGGGCGCAGCGCGATTCGACAACCGACAAAGCGGCAGCGAAGGCCGCGCTAGCCAGGCATGACCCGGTGCCAGAGCGGCGTGATGATCCGCGTGCCGACCGGCACCAACAGCAAACCCAGCACGAGCCCAAGAATCCCGTCCATGCCAGCCGTCGCCACCCATTCGGCAGCGGCCCGTGCCGGTTCCGGCACGACATGGGCCGCAGCAACAGCCCAATCATGGATGTGGTGGCCCAGCCAGACGAAACCCAACTCTTCCAGTCCGTGAATGATGATCGAGCCACCCACCCAAAGCATCGCAGCGGTACCGACCCAAGTCAGCACCAGCAAAAAGCCCGGCATCCCTGCCACAATCGCGCGCCCGAGGCGTCGCGTCGTCCGCAGGCGCCCGCGTGCTGCCATGGCAAGCCCCAGATCATCGGCTTTCACGATCAACGCGACCGCACCATAAACCAGCGCCGTTATCCCCACCGCAACCACCGCCAGCACCACGGCTTGCTCCCACAGGCTTGGGGCATCAATCGCGGCCAAGGCGATTGTCATGATTTCGGCAGAAAGGATGAAATCCGTCTTGATCGCGCCTTGCACCTTCGCCTCTTCAAGGTGGGCAGGATCATCCTGTGTAACAGCCTGGGCCTTCGGCCCGTGAAACGCATGCAGGATCTTTTCAGCCCCTTCGAAGCACAGATAGGCCCCGCCCAGCATGAGCAAAATCGGAATGAGCCATGGGGCAAATGCCGACAAGGCCAGACCTGCGGGCAAGAGAATGACAAGCTTGTTGCGGATCGACCCCAGCGCGATGCGGCCCACAATCGGCAGCTCCCGCTCTGCGGAAAAACCTTGGACATATTTCGGAGTGACCGCGGCATCGTCAATCAAGGCACCGGCGGCCTGCGCACCCGCATTTGTCGCTTGTCCGATCACGTCATCAACCGAGGCTGCCGCAACTTTGGCAATCGCTGCAACGTCATCCAGCAGGGCCAACAATCCACTCATGAGTCTTTTCCCTGATTCTTTCGCCGCGCGTCAGCTTAGCATGACTATCACCGCAGCCGCCTGTTGGCGCAAACGGTTAGCGTTAACCGGCTGATTCTGCCAACCGTTATCGTTAACATATTGAGAAATTGAGATTTTTCCCTTTTATCGCCCGCGCATACACCCGTATACCACCCATAACCATGCGGGATGACAAAGGAACGCTGACATGACGATCACCATCGGGATTAACGGGTTTGGACGGATTGGCCGCTGTACTTTGGCCCATATCACCGAGGCCGGGCGCAACGATGTGCAGGTGGTCAAGATCAACGCGACCGGGCCGATTGAAACAAACGCGCATCTTTTGAAATACGACAGCGTGCATGGCCGTTTCGGGCATCCGGTCAAGGTGAACGGCAGGACGCTGGACCTTGGGCGTGGTCCGATTGATGTGATGTCCACCTATGATCCGGCAGAACTGGATTGGGAGGGTGTGGATGTCGTGCTGGAATGTACCGGCAAATTCAACGATGGCCATAAATCAAGCATCCATCTGGAACGCGGCGCCAAAAAGGTCCTGATCTCTGCCCCGGCAAAGAATGTCGACCGCACGGTTGTTTACGGCGTGAACCATCGCGCGTTGCTGGCGACGGAAAAAATGGTGTCCAACGGGTCCTGCACGACAAACTGCCTCGCCCCGCTTGCCAAGGTCCTGAACGACGCCATCGGGATCGAGCGCGGGATCATGACGACGATCCACAGCTATACAGGCGACCAGCCAACGCTGGACCGGCGGCACGATGACCTGTACCGCGCACGCGCCGCAGCGATGGCAATGATCCCGACCTCGACTGGCGCTGCCAAAGCCTTGGGCGAGGTCCTGCCCGAACTGGCAGGCAAGCTGGATGGGACCGCGATCCGCGTCCCGACCCCCAATGTAAGCGCTGTCGATCTGACATTCGAAGCTGCAAAATCCGTCACCGTCGCCGACGTGAACGCCATTATGGCCGAGGCCGCTGGCGGCTATATGGGCATGGTCATGGCCTATGACGACGAGGCCAAAGTCAGCATCGACTTCAACCACACGACACAAAGCTGCATCTTTGCACCTGACCAGACCAAAGTTGTCGGCGGCAAGACCGTGCGCGTTCTGGCATGGTACGACAACGAATGGGGCTTTTCGGCACGCATGGCGGATGTGGCGGCGACGATGGGCCGGTTGCACTAGCCAACAATGCGTCTCGCAGGGTTTGCGCGCAGAACAGTTTGCATTTTTGGCGCGCCCCGCTAGACCAAGGCTATGACAAATACCATTGCCCTCTGTCTTGGATTGTTGCTGCTCGCGCTTTTCGCTTTCGATTACGCGCAATACGATCTGGCAAATGCGTTGTTTCTGTCGCGCAAGTTTATGGATCTGATCGAATGGATGGCCTTCTGGCGCTAAAGGCGATCAAAGGTTGACCTTTTGCGATAAATCGCAATGTTAGCGCCAACATTGACCCCTTCAGGAGGACATACCATGGCCGTCAAAGTAGCTATCAACGGATTTGGCCGTATTGGCCGCAACGTGCTGCGTGCGATCATCGAAAGCGGACGCACCGATATCGAGGTCGTGGCCATCAACGATCTTGGGCCAGTTGAAACCAACGCCCATCTTTTGCGCTTTGACAGCGTGCACGGGCGCTTTCCGGCGACTGTGACGACCACGCAGACGACCATCGACGTGGGCCGTGGCCCCATCGAAGTCACCGCGATCCGCAACCCAGCCGATCTGCCATGGGCGCATGTGGATGTGGTCATGGAATGCACCGGTATCTTTACATCAAAAGAGGCCTGTCAGGCGCATCTGGACAATGGAGCAAGCCGCGTTCTGATCTCTGCCCCGGGGAAAGACGCTGATAAAACAATCGTTTACGGCGTGAACGACAAGGTTCTGACCAGTGCGGACATCGTGGTCTCCAACGCCTCCTGCACGACAAATTGCCTGTCCCCTGTGGCGAAGGTCCTGAACGATGCCGTCGGCATCACCAAAGGCTTCATGACAACGATCCACAGCTACACCGGCGACCAGCCCACGCTGGATACGATGCACAAGGACCTTTACCGCGCACGTGCGGCTGCCTTGTCGATGATCCCCACCTCGACCGGTGCCGCCAAGGCCGTAGGTCTGGTTCTACCCGAATTGAACGGCAAGTTGGACGGCGTGGCGATCCGCGTACCCACACCCAATGTTTCGGTCGTTGACCTGACATTCGAAGCGGCCAGAGCAACGACCGTCGAAGAAGTGAACAACGCCATCATCGCCGCCGCTGATGGCCCGTTGAAAGGGATTTTGGGCTACACCGACCTGCCTTTGGTCAGTTCAGACTTCAACCACGACCCACATTCCTCGATTTTCCACCTCGACCAAACCAAGGTGCTGGACGGCAATATGGTCCGCATTCTGACATGGTACGACAACGAGTGGGGCTTCTCCAACCGGATGAGCGACACGGCTGTTGCCATGGGCAAACTGATCTAACAGCCCATTAGACGCTGGCAGGCCCCGCGCCTGCCAGACTCGTATTTGTTGCCGCATTTGGGTGGAAATGCTAGCGATGCTTATAGGCATCGTCGGCAGGAAAAAAAACGTGCAATACAGAGACGACATTGATGGGTTACGCGCCGTCGCTGTTATCTTGATTGTTTTCTATCATCTGAATTTGAATGCCGTCCCCGGTGGCTTTATCGGGGTTGATGTTTTTTTCGTCATCAGCGGCTATCTCATCACGACCGTGATACTGCGCGAGAGCGCGGCAAACAGTTTTTCTTATCGCAGCTTTTACATGAGGCGCTTGCGGCGGCTGGGACCGGCCCTTTTGGCAACAGTCGCCCTGACACTTGCTGCGGCATGGTTTCTGTTTCCGCCGGCCATGTTGCAGACCACCGGACAATCCGCCTTGGCCACAATTTTCTCGGTCAGCAATATCTATTTCTGGCAGGAAACCGGCTATTTCGATCTGGCCGCTGACTACAAGCCGTTGTTGCACACATGGTCGCTGGCCGTCGAGGAACAGTTCTATTTGATCTGGCCTGCGCTGCTCTTGATTGGGGCGCGCTTTTTGTCACGAAACGGTCTGCTGATCGGCATTGCGATACTGAGCGTCATCAGCCTTTTGGCAAGCCAAGCACTTATCGGCAAGCAATCGTCAGTTGCATTCTACATGACGCCATTTCGCATGTTTGAATTCGCGGTCGGTATCATCCTTGCCATCACAGGCTGGCAAGCGCGTAACAGAACAATCGCTGAACTTTCATCCCTCTTTGGCTTGATGATCATCTTGTTCGTGGCAACCAGGCTGGAGGAAACCAGTCCGTTCCCGGGCATAAACGCCGCGATACCCGCTCTTGCTGCGGGACTACTGATCTACGCAGGTCCGAACGCGGTCATGAACAGGGTCATCGCTCTTGGGCCTGTCCGCTACATCGGGCAGATCAGTTACTCGGTCTATCTCGTGCACTGGCCGATATCGGTGTTCTACCTGTTTCTTTTTCGTCCTGCAGAGTCGGTGCCGCAGATCCTTGTCTTGCTGGCGGTCATGCTTATTGCAGGAGCGTTGATGTATCACACGATCGAGACGCCCTTTCGCCGCAAGTCCGCAAACAGGTTCGTGATCTCTTCACAAGCCTTGGGCTGGTCGAGTGCGCTCGTTGCTATCGTCCTGAGCCTGACAAGTTGGCAAATACATCGCGAAAAGGGCTACCCCGCGCGTTTCGAAGCAGAGATGGCTGAAATGCTTGCGGAACTGGCGGCGGCGATTGAAGACCGGGCACATGCGACCGGCGAATGGGACTGCAACGCAAGCGACAATTCTGTCGATGTCTATTTTTCGGAATTCGAAAACTGTGTGTCTCGGGGGCCGGACCGCGCCATTGTTGTATTGGGCGACAGCCACGCAGCAGATGTATTTGTTGGTCTCAAGGCAGCTTATCCCGACCGCAGCTTTGTGCAACTGACTGGAAACGGTTGCAACTTTTCATGGCAGGTGGATGGCGGGGTCTTTTGCCGCCCCTTCGAAGAACACTGGAGCAGGTGGCTCAAAGAGAACGCCGATCGCATTGATGCCGTGATCTATTCTCAATCGCGTGGCTCACTGTTTTCCAAAGCAGCCTATGGGCTGGATGTTCCTGACACGGCGTCCTTTGCCCCATTGAACGAGAGATTGATGCAATTCAAGGTCGATGACGTGCCTCTTATCTTTTGGGGGCCGCGCCCTGCATTTCAGCCTACGATCGACATTGCTATCGTCCGCAGCGAAACGAGAGAGAAGCTCAGCACCTATTTCAGCGACACCGACTATGGGGCCGATGTCTTGCTTGATGCAGAACTCCTCAAGTTTTTTGCGAATACGCCTGTTCACTATGTTTCAAGCGTCCAACCCTTGTGCAAGACGACCTGCCCCACATTGACCAAGGACAACCAACTCTATGTTGTCGATTTTGCCCATTGGTCCGTACCCGGTGCAATCGAGGCGGTCAGAACCGTTGTTGGTTCGGACCCTGTCCTGCAATCCATTTTGCACAATTAGGCGTCATTCAGCGAACAGACCGCGCTTTGCCATGCCACAGATGCATAGCCGCTAGCGCTAACTGTCAGTTGTGCTGCGACGCAGCATGGCTAGATATGGGTCAAGACAAATGAAACGCGTCAACCAAAAAGGAGCACGCACATGACCGTACTGAACGCAGTCCGCACCGCCGTTGAAAAGCGCGTGGCCTATAGCCGCCTCAAGCATGAACTGGCCTCGATGCCGCAGGAAACAGCCATCGACCTTGGCATGTTCCGTGAAGATGCCGGCAAGATTGCAAGCAAGGCAATCTACGGCTAAGCCACTGAGATAAAACAACAAGCGCCGCTCCTTTCGGGGGCGGCTTTATTGTTTCAAGACCTCTTCAAGAAACCCGTCAATACGCTCTCGATACCCACGCTGACCCGCCAGATTGTTGTGGGTCGCCCCATCGACCGGGTAAAACGTGACAGGCAATCCTGCCGCCTCCAGCAGTCCGGCCAGACGCCTGCCGTTGTCCATCGGGATCAGCTGATCCGCGGTGCCATGCTGGATCAGCACCGGGGCTGAGACTTTGGGGATCAAAGCCGCCGAGTCCCATTTCTGGACGCCGGGCAGATAGCACGCCGGCAACCACGAAGCCTTTGTCATCAATGCGCACATCCGCACATAGGGTGCATCCAACACAATGGCCGCCACAGAGCGTTCAGCGGCCACATGCAGGGCAAGCCCCGTTCCCATCGAATAGCCATGCACCACAATTGGCCCGTCGTGCCGTGCCGCCAACCAGTCATAGGCGGCAAGGGCATCAGCCTTCAGGCGCACTTCGGATGGTTTGCCTGCAATCCCGCCGCCGCCCGGATACTCCATCGCAACCAGCGTGCGATCCGCCGCAACATGGGCATCAAGACTAAAGGTGAAATAGGCCAGCGCACCGCCATTCCCCATAAAGAACAAGACCGCGGCCTCATCAGCCCCATCAGAGATAGCGAGCGCGACATTGCGCTCTGTGACCACGTCCTGGCGAAAGTCGGGATTGTCGAAAGGGTCAGGCCCAAAAGGATAGATGAACTGCGGATGTGCAAAGACCATGACGACGGCATAAAGCAGATAGGTCCCGACCAGCATCCAAAGCCAATTCAAGCGTCGAACCGTGCCCGCAGGGCGGTATTCACCGCAGGCGTCACGAATTTCGACACGTCACCGCCAAGGCGCGCGATCTCTTTGACCAGCTTGGATGCTATCGCCTGATGCTGTGCCTCGGCCATCAGAAAGACGGTCTCGATGCTGTTATCCAGCACACGGTTCATGCCAACCATCTGATATTCATACTCAAAATCCGCTACAGCACGCAGGCCGCGGATGATTATACCGGCCCCCACGTCGCGCGCGCAATCGATCAGAAGGTTCTCGAACGGATGCACGACAATCTCGCAGCCCGTTGCTGCACCGTTGGGAATGGCCTCTGCCTCGATCATTGCGACCCGTTCTTCAAGGGTGAACAATGGCCCCTTGTCACGGTTGATCGCGACGCCGATCACCAGACGATCCACAAGCGAGCAGGCCCGCCTGATAATGTCGATATGCCCATGCGTAACCGGGTCAAATGTACCGGGGTAAAGTCCTACGCGCATGGTGCCCTCGTCTGTCCTGCCTGAGCGCCAAGCAACATCATTGCGCGGCGGATTGCAAGAACAGCCTAATTGCCCATGATCATGCCTTCGAGCGCATCACGCTCCATTGCCAGTTCCGCCAGGCGGCCTTTGACGGCGTCACCGATAGAAATCAGGCCGATCATCCTGCCCTCCTCCATCACCGGCACATGGCGGAAACGGCCATCGGTCATCACCTCAAGCACCTCCAGCAATGTGTCAGAGGGCTTGCAGGTCACAAGCTTGGACGTCATCAACGCACTGACCGGATCAGAAAGGCAGGCCGGACCACGCTTGCCCAATTCACGCACGATATCGCGTTCGGACAAAATCCCGTCAAGGGATTCACCGTCGCCCGAAACGACAACAGTCCCGATCCGGTGCTCTGACAACAGCTTGGCCGCATCAATCACCATCGACGACGGTTTGACCGATATGACACCCACATCAGGCTTCGACTTTAGCATCTGTGAAACAATCATGTCCGTCTCCTCCGGTACCTCTGGGAATTGGAGCGTCTCAAATCACAGGGCGCGCTGTCAAGCGTGCCGTGTGTTCCAGCAGCGCCACCTCGGCCTGCATCCCGCTTTTCAAGGCTGCGGCAAAGCGGCTGAGCCTGTCGGAATGACGGTCAGAGGTATGCCGTACAAGATAGAAAGACCGTGTCAAAGCAACCTGATCGGTCAATACCTGACAGAGCTCAGGCGCAAAGGGCAAAGCGAAATCATGCACAATCCCGATCCCTGCTTGCCGGATCATCTGCAACTGCACAGCAACCGAGTTCGAGGCCATCTGCACACCCGACGCGCCCAATGCGCCCAGATAATCCAGTTCCTTGTCAAAAATCATGTCGGGGATATAGCCCACAATCGGGCGACCCTTGAGGTCTGAGAGCGAGGTCAAAGGCGGCGCATCGGTGCGTGTCGCCAGATGCAGCTGATAATCTGTGATCTTTTGTACTGTCAGCCGCCCCGCAGCGGGCGGGCTGACAGTAATCGCCATATCAGCCTCGCGCCGCGACAGGTTCACCACGCGCGGCAGGGCCAGGATTTGCACCTCTAGATCGGGGTTTTCGGCCTGAATCGCGGCGCAGACCTGCGGCAGCAGGAAATTCGCAGCCCCATCCGGCGCACCAATCCTGATTTGTCCGGTCAGGCCCGCTGACGCCCCCTGCCCTTCGTCCAAGGCGCGCGCCAGAGAAACCTCTGCCTCGGCGGCGCGGTCGCGCATGCGTTCGCCCAAATCCGTCAGCGCGTAGCCTTGCGGCGATTTGACAAAAAGTGCCGCACCAAGCGCCCGCTCCAACCGCACAATCCGGCGGCCCAGCGTTGAAGGGTCCATTTTGAGGACAGGTGCCGCACCTGAAAGCCCCTCGGCCCGTGCGACCGCAAGAAAGACCCGCATGTCATCCCAATTATCCATAGCATCCTTGCATTTATGCAAAATGGTTTTGGTATATTCATTCTTTTACATTGAAAAATGCAAGCCTATAGTCTGCGCAAATCTCAGGAGGATCCCATGAAAGAGCTCACCCACTATATCGGCGGCGCGCACGTCAAAGGCACGTCTGGCCGTTTTGCAGATGTCTACAACCCCGCTACCGGCGAAGTGCAGGCCAAGGTGCCGCTCGCCAACGAGGCCGAGATGGCACATGCGGTCGAAATCGCAGCCAAAGCCCAGCCCGCATGGGCCGCTGTAAACCCACAGCGCCGGGCACGTGTCATGATGGCCATGGTCGGCCTTTTGAACCGCGACATGGACAAACTGGCAGAAGCGCTCAGCCGCGAACACGGCAAGACCCTGCCCGACGCCAAAGGCGACGTGATCCGTGGTCTTGAAGTGGTGGAATACTGCATCGGTGCACCGCAACTGCTCAAAGGGGAGTTCACCGATAGTGCTGGCCCCGGCATTGATATGTATTCGATGAAACAGGCGCTTGGCGTCACTGCTGGCATCACACCTTTCAACTTTCCCGCGATGATCCCGATGTGGATGTTTGCGCCCGCGATCGCCTGCGGCAACGCCTTTATCCTCAAACCTTCCGAGCGTGATCCCTCTGTGCCGCTGATGCTGGCCGAATTGATGGAAGAAGCGGGCCTGCCCAAAGGGATCCTGCAAGTCGTCAACGGCGACAAGGAAGCCGTCGATGCGATCCTGTACAATGACACGATCCAGTCGGTCGGCTTTGTGGGGTCCACTCCGATTGCGGAATATATCTATGGCACCGGCTGTGCGCAGGGCAAACGCGTGCAGTGTTTTGGTGGCGCGAAAAACCACATGATCATCATGCCCGATGCCGATATGGATCAGGCGGCTGACGCGCTGGTCGGTGCAGGCTATGGTGCGGCCGGTGAACGCTGCATGGCGATTTCGGTTGCTGTGGCTGTCGGCGACGATACCGCGGATCGCCTTCTTGAAAAACTCGTGCCCAAGGTCGAGGCGCTGAAGGTCGGCCCTTATACCGCTGGCAATGACGTGGATTATGGCCCCGTTGTCACCGCGGCAGCCAAGGCAAACATCGGCCGTCTGGTGCAGACAGGCATCGACCAAGGCGCGAAACTGGTGGTCGACGGGCGCAACTTCAACCTGCAAGGCTATGAGGACGGCTTCTTTGTCGGTCCGCACCTGTTCGACAACGTCACCAAGGACATGGACATCTACAAGACCGAAATCTTCGGCCCGGTCCTGTCCACCATCCGTGCCAAAACCTACGAAGAGGCGCTTGGCCTTGCGATGGACCACGAATACGGCAACGGGACCGCGATCTTTACCCGCGATGGCGACACCGCCCGCGATTTCGCGGCGCGCGTCAACATCGGCATGGTGGGCATCAACGTGCCGATCCCTGTGCCGCTGGCCTATCACACCTTTGGCGGCTGGAAGAAATCCATGTTCGGTGACCTCAACCAGCACGGGCCCGATGCGTTCAAGTTCTACACACGGACCAAGACCGTCACATCGCGCTGGCCCTCGGGGATCAAAGAAGGCGGCGAATTCTCCATTCCGTTGATGGAGTAACGTCAGCCGAGCATCTTGGTGATGTAGTGGGCGACAGGAGACGCAAGTTCTGCCCCTGCCCAATAGGACCCGTGTGAAAGCGGGTCCCATCCGGAACTGACCGGCGTGCCCAGATGGATAGGGACGTCGCGCAGGTGACGGTTTGCAACCATCTGCGCATAAAGCGGTGCGGCGGAGCCCATGGGATAGGCCATGATGTCCTGTTTGTCATAAAAGTTCTGCCACCATGTTGTCATCTGAGCCGCTTGCGGCAAAGCATCACCGGGATAGCTGATCGGCACCACCTTTTGCGGGGGATAGGCAAAGAGGAAGATGGGAATATTGCAGCCAAAGGTCATCAGGCCGGCCACCGTGCGCATATTCTGCAAGGGGGACGCAAAGCGCCCCTTTGCGACACGCAACCGGAACTGCTGCAAATCGTAGATGTAGTTGGACATGATATGCCCACCCAAGGAATGCGCCAAAATCAAGACCTGCCCGTCCGGCCCGATCTGATCTTCCAGACTGCGCATCGCAACCTCGATCCGCGCATGGATCTGTTCATAGACGGAGGCGGCCCCATCCGCCGTCTTGCGGTAGGCCGCCGCATCCGACAAGGCAGACAAGACAAATTCACGCGCCGCATCGGCGCTGGTCTTGTCCCTGATCGTGTTGAAATAGGCTTGCTGGCGGCCGCGAATAATGTCGGACCAGATCACCTCTCTCCACACGACGTTGGCAGCGGCAGGACCCAGTTTTCCGGACACGCGCCGCCACATGCTATTCGAAAAGGTCAGTTGACTGACATCCCCGGCCGATACCCCAGTCTGGATATCAACCCCATGAATAACGATCACACCAATCTTTCGCGCAGCCACACCGAGCCCTTTCAAAGTTGCAGGCACTGTGGACGCACAAAGATAATCAATTGCTAACAGCAATGGGAATTTTAAACCGCTTGTCATCGCGTCCAAAGCGCTCGACATTGCATCAAACCTTGCAACAACCAGCGAAAGCACCGTCATGGACTTCGCCCTGACCGAAGAACAAAACGCCATCTTCGAAATGGCCCATGCTTTCGGGCAAGAGCATATCGCCCCCTTTGCACGCGCTTGGGAGGCCCAAGGCACAATCCCGAAAACACTTTGGACCGACCTTGCAGCATTGGGGTTCGGGGGGCTTTATGTGAGCGAAGCCAAAGGCGGCGCTGGCCTGTCACGGCTTGATGCCACGCTGGTTTTCGAGGCGCTGTCGCAGTCCTGCGCCTCGGTTGCGGCCTTTCTGTCGATCCACAATATGTGCGCCAAAATGATCGAAACCTACGGGTCCGAGGCGCTTCAAGCCAAGCTGCTGGGCAAAGCCCTGCGGATGGAAGCCTTTCTGGCCTATTGCCTGACTGAACCCGGTTCTGGTTCGGACGCCGCTGCCCTGCGGACCAAGGCACTGGCGACCGACACCGGCTATGCGATGACAGGCACCAAGGCCTTTATTTCAGGGGGCGGCTATGCCGACGCCTATATCGTCATGGCGCGCACGGGCGGTGACGGCCCCGGCGGGATCAGCGCCATTGTGGTCGAAGACGGGGCCGCGGGCCTGTCATTTGGCGCGCCAGAGGACAAGATGGGCTGGCGGTCGCAACCGACACGGCAGGTACAGATGGACGATTGCCAGACGCCTGCGGAAAACCTGCTGGGGCAGCTGGGTCAAGGGTTCCGCTATGCCATGGCGGGGCTAGATGGCGGGCGGTTGAATATCGCGGCCTGTTCCATCGGAGCAGCGCAAGCGGCCCTGGACCAGACCCTTGCCTATATGAAGGAGCGCCACGCCTTTGGCCAATCCATCGACCAGTTTCAGGGGCTCCAATTCCGGCTGGCCGATATGGAAATCGCCCTGCAATCGGCGCGCATCTTTCTGCGGCAAGCAGCGTGGAAGCTTGATACCGGCGCGCCTGATGCAACCGCTTTCTGTGCCATGGCCAAAAAGCAGGCAACGGAAGTCGGCAGCATGGTCGCGGATGGCTGTCTGCAACTGCATGGCGGCTATGGCTATCTGGCCGACTATGGGATCGAAAAGATCGTGCGCGACCTGCGGGTGCATCAGATCCTTGAAGGGACGAACGAAATCATGCGGCTGATCACAGCGCGTCACCTGATCACATGACAGATATCCTTATCCGCAAAGACGGGCGTGCTGGCTGTATCACGCTGCACCGCCCACAGGCGCTGAATGCGCTGACATGGGAGATGTGCCTTGCGATCGAGGCAGCGCTGGACGATTGGCGCGCTGATCCGGATGTCGCAGTGGTCATCATCGATGGCGCAGGCGAGCGTGCCTTCTGCGCAGGCGGGGACATTGCCGAAATGTATGCCGCAGGCCAACGCGGTGATGCGGACTATGGACGGCGGTTCTGGCGGGACGAATACCGGTTAAATCGCAAGATCTTTCTCTATCCCAAACCTGTGGTGACTTTCCTGCACGGCTTTACCATGGGCGGCGGCGTCGGGGTGGGCTGCCATGCCAGCCACCGGATCGTCTGTGACAGCAGCCAGATTGCCATGCCGGAATGTGCGATCGGACTGGTGCCTGATGTGGGTGGCTCGCTTATGCTGGCACTTGCGCCGGGGCATCTGGGCACGTTTCTGGGGCTGACAGGGGACCGGATGGATGCCGCTGACGCGATCTTTGCAGGTTTCGCGGATCACTTTGTCGCACAAGACCACTGGGACCGGCTCAAGGCCCGTTTGATCGAGACCGGCGATCCTGCCGCGATTGCCGATCTGGCCCAACCTCCCGCTGACAGCCGCCTTGCCGCATGGCAAGCCGAGATTGACCCGATTTTCGCAGGCGCCCGCCTGGGCGATATCTACCGCGCGATGCCCGCAAGCCCCGGCCCTGCCGTGACCCACGCCCGCAAGCTGATGGCCCGTAACGCCCCCTTTGCCATGGCTTGCGCTGTCGAGATCATCCACCGTGTCCGCAACGGCTTGCGGATCGAGAATGCGCTGGATCAGGAATACCGCTACACCTTCCGCTGTGTGGCGCAGGGCGACTTTATCGAAGGCATCCGTGCGGCGATCATCGACCGCGACCGGCAACCCAAATGGCAACACGCGTCATGGGAGGATGTGCCTGCGCTGCAAGTCACACAGATGCTTTTGCCGCTGGGCAAGGACGGACTCAAATGGGAGGAAACACCATGAAAATCGGATTTATCGGGCTGGGCAATATGGGCGCGCCGATGGCGGCCAACCTTGCCAAATCGCATGATGTGACGGGGTTCGACACGATGGCTGCCCCAAAAGGGCTGGACCTTGCTGACAGCGCTGCCGCCGCCGCAAAGGACGCAGATGTCGTCATCACCATGCTGCCAAATGGCGACATCCTGCGCGCGGTCGCTGCCGAAATACATCCCGCCATGAAACAAGGGGCCATCCACCTCGACTGTTCCACCGTCGATGTGGCAACGGCGCGGGCGGTTGCGGCTGGCGCTGAAAGCTTGGGCTTGGGTGCCATTGACGCCCCGGTCTCGGGCGGGATCGGCGGAGCGACGCATGGCACGCTTACCTTTATGGCAGGCGGATCAGATCAGGCTTTCGGCACTGTCCTGCCCCTTTTCGACATCATGGGGCAAAAGGCGGTCCATTGCGGACCTGCGGGCAACGGGCAAGCCGCCAAGATCTGCAACAACATGATCCTTGGCGTAACCATGATCGCCACCTGCGAAGCCTTCGCGCTCGCTGATAAACTGGGGCTGGACCGGCAGGCGATGTTCGACGTGGTCAGCACCTCATCGGGGGCATCATGGAGTGTGAATGCCTATTGCCCTGCCCCCGGCATCGGGCCGCAAAGCCCTGCCGACAACGACTATAAACCCGGCTTTGCGGCGGAACTCATGCTCAAGGACCTCAACCTCAGCCAGATGGCCGCGATTGCGGCAGATGCCGATACGCCCATGGGCCAAGCGGCCCGCGACCTCTATGCGGCATTTGTCGAGGACGAGGACGGGCGCGGCAAAGACTTCTCTGCAATGCTGCCCCGGTTCGAGAAGCGGCACCGCAGCTAGATTTCA
>NZ_JANQTS010000075.1 GCF_030731595.1 Yoonia sp. | reverse complement strand
TGCCAATGGTTTTCGCTTTGACGCAGAAACCGTGACCACCCAGACCCACGTCTTTTGCCCTGTTCAGTCCTCTGGCCGATTGAGGCTGCGGTCGGTGCGGTGCGCGGAGGTGTCAAGCCTGCGGGTGGCGGGCGTGCCGGGAACCAGAATTTCAGCTTTGCGATAATAGGCGCGAAGCTCGTGTTTGGACATATCCAGCGCCTTGCGTGCCGCTTTGACGGTCATGGATTGCCAAGGCTCCTTCTCAAGCGGGATCAGATGCAGGTTCTTGCCCGGTAGGTTGTCCTGCGCATAGCCGATGCCCAGCAGGTAAGAGGCGATATGCGCCTCTTCGAAACGCCAGTGCTTGGGATAATCCTGTGTCGACACACGGATGAACGTATCAATGTGTTCTTGCGTGATCTCCGAGGCAGCGCCCATCGTGACACCGATGATAAAGGCTTCGTCCTGCACATGCAGGCCCCGCCCCAGCAAGACATGAATGCAATCATGCCGGTTGAGATGGATCGCACCGGGCAAGGCATCAGGGCTTTCGGGGTTTTCATATTTCTTGATGATCTCTGGGACATCATCGGCATTGGCCGCAGGCAGTGTGGCCAGAACCTCAGCGATTGTCATGTCGTCGGTATCAAGGCCGGGGTTCCATTCTTCCCATGTCAGATCGACGCGGCGTCCCATTATTCGCTCCCAAAGCTGGTGATGGCTGAAAACACCTGTTCTTCAGCAATGGCTGTCCGCAGTGCATCGGCAAGGCCAGAGACATCGCTGACCGAAACAAAGGCGGCAAGGTCTGGCCGCCGCAAGACATGTTGCCCGGTAAGGCCCACTCCGATTGTGGCGATCTGAATGGGGGTCTGGCGGGCAATATCCTCGATTTCCGCGCGCAAGAGATCACCGTTGTCGGCGACGCCATCCGTTGTCACAAGAATCCGATATGTCCCGAAGCCGCCCACCTTTGCCGCTTCCTCTGCCAAGCCCTGACGGGCCGTTTTCAGCGCGCGGGTCAGCGGCGTCGAGCCGTCGCTGAACACCCGTGACAAGGGCGCAGGCAAGGCTGTACGCGCATCGGCAACCGCCATGAACGGCAGGATCAATCCGTCATTCAGTGCGATGACCGCGACTGCATCTGTGTCTTTCATCGCCTCCAAAGAGGCAAGGACAGCAGTTTTGGCCGCTTCCATGTCCTGACCCATCGACCCTGAATCGTCGAGGACAATCGCCGTGTAGACGCGGTTAGGATCGGGCAAGGCCTCTACCTCGGCAGCATCTATCCCGGGCCATGACGCGATCGCGGCCCAGTTCGGCATGACAGGCGTGTTTGCCGCTTCATCGTTGCTGCCAAACTGGGTGAATTGCCCAATCGCATAAAGCACGATCAAGCCAGCAGCGATATAGCCTATGTTCTTGGTTGGACTGGCCATGCGCATGCACCCCCTACTGGAGCGGAGCGAAGGTTGTAGCCTCCGCCTGAACAGTCAGAACCCGGAAGACGACGCGCATGTTTTCACGCCATTGCGCTTCGGTTTGGGGCGGATTGTGGCGCGGGCTTGTGATGCCCACCCCGTCAACGGTGAACTGGTCACGGTTCATCCGCAAACCGGTATCGCTTGCATAGCCGTCAAGGGCATCAACCACAGCGATGGCGCGATCAAGCGACAGGTTTTGCGCCGATGTCCGAATGGCGCGCAGCTCGGTGTTGTCAGCCCCATCTTGTTCGCGCTGCAAGAAGTAAAGCGGATCAGAATGCCCTTCTACGGTGATGATGGCCCCCGAATAGGTTGATGCAAGCCGCAAAATCTCTTGGAAATCGGCCTCGTAAAGGGCGACAGGGAAAGCCGTTGAATCGGGGGCAAAGAAGACCTCAAAGTCGATCCGCGTGTTTGCGTCCAACTGCCCGGTCCGGCGCAGGGTGCGCACGGCGGCGGCCGCCGCCTCGGGATCAAAGGCCGCAATCTGGCGTTCATCCAGATTGCTTAGCCCAGCAGTCAGCGCAGTATAGTCCCAGTCAGCAATCGCCAGCCGCGCAGGCGCGCTGAGCCGCCCTGCTCCGCGCAAAGCAATATTCACTTCTTCCAGGAGCACGTCATAGCGGCGTGGTTCATTGGGGTCGGCAAAGTGGCGGGCATTGCCGGACCAGCCGTCTGTGATCGCGTCCAGCCAGAGGAACACCCCTTCTTCATCCGGCAGGCCGCCCAGAAACTCCCGTGCCATCAGCGCCGCCATTTGCGCACGACGCGGATCGCCTTCTGCGGCCATAAAGCTTCGCATCTGCTCTTCTGCGCGAAACAGGATGTTGACCATCTGTGCGATCTGATCGCGGTTGGCGTCAAAATAGTCGGCCCGCACCGAGATATAGTCACCGATCACAGAGGCGGCTTCCTGGGTTGAGATCAGGATGCTCGCGCCCCGCACAGAGCCTTCCGCGCCCGTGCCCACTGTTCCGTCAGATGTGAGGAACCGCGCATCGGGCAAAATCACGGCAGCCGCGTCAGCACGCCCGTCTGCCAAGGCAGCAGAGGGTGTATCGCCTTCGCCTGTCAGGTCCGCTGTCCAGACGATCTCGACATCGTCAAAGCTCAGCCCGCCGTCGGCAAGGATCCGGCCCACAAAATCGACATGCGGTCCATTGGCCTGAATTGCGATCCGCTTGCCTGCAAGATCCGCGATCTGGCCAATGCCCGCGCCACCGACAATGCCGTCTCCGGCGGAAAACGAATGCTTGAAGATGACAATCTGCTCGGTGCGCGGATCATCTTGCGTCACTGGCGCTGCGGCCGCCAACATGCCCAAGGTCCCGCGCAGGAAAGGCGTTTGACATTGCAGGTAATCTTCAAGCTGCGTCTCGAAATTGTCTTTTACGCTGAGTGACAAGGACAGATCAGCATCACCCAACAACCCGCCGTTGGGCGCGAGTGATGCGCCATTGGCCCATGCCACGACACCGTCAGCACCCCATGCAATCAGTGGCATCTGCGGATTCCAGCCTGATCGGCAATCCCGCACATCTGTTGTGACGGTTTCGGCCAGCAAATCGCCGGGAGCCGCATGTGCCGCCCCATTGATCCCAAAGACGGCCAGTGCCGCGATCGAGAGGGTTCTGCGTATCATGTATCGTCCTTTCATGTCCTAAACACTCCGCCGTCGCAGCAGCAATTCAGCGGTGGCAGAGGAGATATCAACCTTGTGTAGCAACTGATCTGCCAACCGGTTTTCGTTGCGGTCAAATGCCTCTTCAAGGGCGGCAAGGGCTGTGTCGACCTTGGCCCGGCTTTCCGCAATCTGGGTCGCGTTGATGTCTGATTGCCCACGCAGCCGCAAACTGGCATGGGTGATGACCGCTTCTTCGATCAGTTCGGTCCGGATCAGGCTTTCACGGTGCACCGACAGGGCATCCGGGTCGTAGAACAGCTCGCGTGCGACAGCATCCATACGATCCGCCACCGCGCGGGTGCGGGCATCTAGGGGCGGTTGAAAATTCGCGGCCGCGCGCCGCAGTGCGTCAGCACGGCCATGTGCCGTTGTGATGGCACTCAACACATTGCCGGACCGCAAATCGGACAAACCATGGCGCAAGCCAAAGGCATGGCGCAACCGTTCCGCGTCAGTCCAGATCCAATGTGCAGGGGCCAGCATCCCCAGAACAAGGGTCAGACCAAAGGCCAGCACAGCAGCCGTCGCTGTCGCAAATCCGTCAAAAGGCAAGGGGAGCCGCACCAAAAGCGCAAACCCCACAGCGAGTATGACCGAGACGATCAAGGCTGCCCAAGGCAAGACCGATGGTTTCATCGCCGCACCTGCAAGCTCACATCGACCCGTGCCAATTGGGCCTGCCATGCCCGATCGGTGACATCTTGGGGCTGTGCAAAAGGTGCTGCACCACCCACGCCCGCAGAGGCAATCCGTTCAGGCCCGATCCCCATTTCGACCGCGATTGCGCGGGCCATATCAGCGCGGGCGACGCTCAATGCGCGATTGGCCTCGGGATCACCCGTTGTGCCACTGTGGCCAGTCGCGACAACGTGGATCCGCTCATCACGCGCAGCTTGCAACAAAAAGGCGCGCAGCCGGTCCTCTTCGCCTGCCGCAAAGGCCGTGCCACGGGCAAACCGAAAACTGTCTGTGCCCGGTGCCGTCACTTGCCCCAAGGTAGCCAAGGCCACCGATCCACCCGCAAGCACAGCCGCACCCAATCCGGCCAACACCAAGCGGCGTGGCAGTCCCGGGGAGGTATCATCCGTCATCGTCTTGCGCACAGGCCCATCCAGAATATTGCGCCTCTCGCGCATGTCATACTGTGAAAACTCATCCCTACATATAGGGCACTCCAAAAGTATTTGAAGCCCTTTGAAAGGGTTAGCCTCCCTGCCCTGTGCCGCGTTTGGCACAATTGGCCCCTTGCGTCGCTTGACTGCAGCGCTGCCTTCGGCGATGCCATGACGCAAGTAACATCCAAGAAGGCCGCTCTCGTGACAAATGTCCTTTATGATGCGCTGATTGCACCGCATGCCGGGAATCCGGCACCTTTTCTCGTTGATGATCATGGCGTCACGACCACATATGATGCGTTTGTGCGCCGCGCAGCGCAAATGGCAAACGTCCTGCTGGATGCGGGTGTTCAGCCGGGCGACCGCGTTGTTGCTCAGGTTCCAAAAACCGCTGATGCGATGGCGCTCTATGCAGGCAGCTTGCAGGCTGGTGCCGTCTATCTGCCGCTCAACAACGCTTATACCGAAGCCGAGCTGGGCTATTTTCTGGCAGATGCCACGCCAAAGCTTGTGGTTTGTGCCGCCGCCACAGAAGAGATGATGCGCCGCCTGTGCCAGCCAATCGCGGCGCGCGTTATGACCTTGGATGATGGGGAAACAGGTACTCTTTCCCTTGCAGCAAGTGGTGCAAAGCCGCACTGCGATCCCGTGCCGCGCGGGCCTGATGACTTGGCGGGGCTGCTTTATACGTCGGGCACGACCGGTCGCGCCAAAGGCGCGATGATGTCCCATCGCAATCTGTTGTCCAATGCCAGTGCACTGACCGCACTTTGGCAAATCACAGACAAGGACAACCTGCTCCATGCGCTGCCCATCTTTCATACCCACGGGCTTTTTGTGGCGATGAATACCAGCCTGCTTTCGGGCGCCTGTGTCCGCTTTATGGCGCGCTTTGACCTCGACGGTTTCATAGCCGCACTTCCAGAGGCCACTTTGGTCATGGGGGTACCGACCTTCTACACCCGCCTGCTGAATGACCATCGTTTCTCGGCAGAAACCTGCGCCAAGATGCGTCTTTTCATTTCAGGCAGCGCGCCGCTTCTGGCCGAGACACATACCGCCTTTGCGGCACGAACAGGCCACCAGATTCTGGAACGCTACGGCATGACGGAAACCAATATGATCACCTCAAACCCCTACGCTGGCGCACGCATCGCGGGCACCGTCGGATTTGCCCTGCCGGGCATTGAGGTTGTGGTCACCCAAGACGGGCATCCGCTCCCGCATGGCGAGGTTGGGATGATCGAAGTGCGCGGTGACAACGTGTTTCAAGGCTATTGGAACATGCCGGACAAGACCCGTGAAGACTTGCGGACAAATGGCTTTTTCATCACAGGCGATCTGGGCGTGATCGATTCCGAAGGCCGCGTCAGCATTGTGGGACGCCAAAAAGATCTCGTTATTTCAGGGGGCTACAACATTTACCCCAAAGAGGTAGAGGACCTGCTGAACGCGATAGACGGTATCGAGGAAAGCGCCGTTTTCGGCATTCCCGATCCCGATCTGGGCGAACAAGTGGTGGCAGCGCTTGTCACCGAGCATGAGGCTTTCGATCTGGCTGGCGTGCAGGCGCATGTTGCAAGCGCGCTGGCCGCATTCAAGCGACCCAAACGCTATGTCATTCACGACAGTCTCCCCCGCAATGCGATGGGTAAAGTGCAAAAGAACATCCTGCGGCAGATGTATTCCGACTAACAGCCAGCTGCACCCGTCAGGTGTGCCGCAGGAAACAGGCGCTTGGCGTCACCCTTTGCAATACCGGACGGACCCAGTGCAATCTGTACGCCGCTTACCCCCGAAAACGATCCTCATGGCACGCGCAAATGGTCCGCATCAAACGCGCTGACGGGTCACGCATCAGGGTCGAATTGATCGATCACATCAACTTGCACGTTGCCTTGGATCGGACCGGTCCACTGGCTGGTTCTCCAGATCCGACCGGACCGGACATCGAGGTAGTGCACATTGGCAAAGCGCAGCCCTTCCGCAGTCTTGCAGATTTCACCGACCTCGACCACATCACGCATCACCCCGACGACGTCGATCTGCGCGCGCGCACCTTGCACATGCGTGCAGCGGGTCTCGATCTCGCGATACACCGTACCCCGTTGCGACAGCACGTAGGTCCGTGTGACTTCGGTTGGCCATGCCCCTGCGGCAGCCTCGGTGACCAAAGGATCATCCGCTTGTGTCCGGACCGCCTGAAGATTTGTGCCTAATCCAAGCGTCGCATAAACAAGTCCACCCTGCAGCGTCACACCCCGGTTATCGTTGGAACTATAGTTGATCCGCCCTTCCCGCATTTGGATTGCGACACCGACCGTTGCAATGTTGCTGGACGGGCTGATCATCATCACGGCGGCCAAATCGGCAGCCTCGATCGCTGCGCGGTTCACGGTCGGAATCCGCATTTCCTCATCTATGGCAGGGTTCATGATCGCTTGACCCACCTGCCCGAGTGTTGCCATGCAACCGCTCAGGGCCAAGGCCATCGCGCCAGCTAGAAGAGCCTTTATCAATTCCAGAACTCCCCCCAGGCATCTTCGATGCGTTTTCTGTCAGAGGCGCGCAATTCATCGTAAAGCAATCCGGTTCCGCTGACGCGAGAGCCGAAATCACCGGACGGGCCGCCGACTGACAAGTCTGTCGTGCCTTTGCCACCCTGCGGCGTAGTCCATGACAAAGGAATGGCCAAGGCTGCCCCGAACTTGAGCGGTGCATCCGTTTCCTCGCTCCAGCTTGTCGAAGCGGCGATCCGCCATCCGTTGCTATAGTTGCGCCCGACGGTCAGCCCCACCGCAAAGTCGCCTGCAAGATGCTGTCCCGCGTCCAGAATGATGAAGTCGCCATTCTGCCCGACATTGGCGTAAAGACTGCCAATCACTGTCGTTGCATCCGCATCTTCAAACCCGAACCAGTCCTCATAGGCGCGTTTTTGGACATAGGTTGCTTCCAACCCAAGCGCAAAATTCTGCTCTGGAGCCCGCCAGATCACTTCACCACTCACGCCACCATAGGCCCGCTCGAACAGGCCCGCCGACACGCGGCTATAAAGCTGTGGCGCAAGCCGGAACCTGTGGCGGGTGGTCAGGGACTGCAGGTAGATTTCGTCGGGCGTATAGGATGTCAGATCAGAGCGGATGCCGGGCTCTGCGGGTGGATCGGCCTGTGTCCATTGATTAAGGAAACGATAGCCAAGCGCCCCTTCAATCAAGGTCTGCGGTGAAAAGCTGTAGCGCGCATTCGCGGTCAGGGTCCCTGTCAGTTCAAGGCTGTCGGAGGTGACGAAATCCGCCTTGAATGAAGGCAGAATGCCATAGGTCAGGCCGGGTTCGAATACGGATTCATGAAGCGCGTCAGGCCTTTCCATGGGGCTTGCCGCAAAGCTCGTGGCATTCCATGCCTGTTCCGCCGCGTCCGGCTGACCGATCGCGCGATCAAGCCCGGCACGATCAACAACCATCACCGCGCTATCGAAAGCTCCGGTATTTTGCGTCACACGGAATGTCGTGATCCGTGCGGGTGCAACGGCAGACAGGACCCTGAGAACGCGCCCCGTTGTGCGTGCGACGTTCACATCACTGCGCGATGAAGCTGTGATATCAATCGTCTGATCCCCCATTGCAAAGCGGGAGATCTGGATATCCTCTTTTTCCAACCGTTCTTCGAGCAGGTCAAAGACTTGCTGCGCATTCGGTTGCGGCCGGTTCGCCCGCGCCGCAGTGTTTTCCAGATAAGGATGCGGCCCGCGCCCGATGTTGTCTTGAAGCACAGCGCGCGTCGGATTTGCTTGGAAAGACAGACGCAGGCCAAGGCTGTCTTGATTGTTGACCAGACCTGACACCGTCAGGCCGTCGAAAACCTCGTAGCTGAGGCTGGCCGCATAGGTGTCTTCGGCCGCGTCGCCTGACAAACCACTGTATTCTGCCGCGACAACCAGTCCTTCAATGCCGGTGTTCCAAACAAGGCTTGCGAAAGGTGCAGTATCGCCAGCAAACAGATGATCCGTCCTGATCGTCCCTTCGTCGCTGCCGCGTTCCGGCGTGTTCTGCAAGGCATAGCGCCCCCAGCCCAGCCCGACCGCAGCATGAAGCGATCCAAAGGTCTTGCCGGCAACGATATACTCTCCCGAGCCCCGGTCATCGCTCCCGAAACCCACGATACCGGCGGATAAGCTGGGAATAAACGGGCCTTCATCCAGGAGGCGCAAACCGAAACTCAGTTCATTCCCGCTCGATGACCCGGTGCCGGTGTCATAGGCTGGAAAGCTGATGCCGATCTCAAGGCGGTCACTGGGTTGAAACCCGAATGAAAGTGCGCGGTAATCTTCGCGGTAGTCGAAGATGACTGTCAGTTCTTCGGCTATACCTGATGCAGGGCGCGGAGTGTCGACAGCTTGCGACAGTCCACCAAGCCCCTCTGCAAGTGCGGCCGAAGAGGGGATGGCAACGCAACATATTGCCCAGAGTACACGGTGAAACGACTTCATTCACTTTGGCTTTCGAACATCGGACGATCTGCTTTTTGCCTTTTGACCAGCATATTCGCGTTCCAAATCAGATGTCGAGCAGATACCCGAAAAACCGGCGGCGTTTGTCGCAGGTCAGCGCGATGATCTGCGTTTGGCGAACCGGTGTAGAAATCCACAACAGCATTTACGCGAAATTAAGCCATCGCCCCGCATAAGTCCGGAGCCTGCAACAAAGCAGCTGACCTCATCGCTCTGGAATTTTTTGCATATGACGACCGCACCCGCCACTTACGACCTGCCCGCAGTGACGCGAATGGAAGACTGTCATCACCTTTTTGACTTTCTGAACGCAGCACAGGATCAAGACGTGCAAATCAATTGCCAGGACGTGACCCGCCTCAGCGGCCTGTGCGCCCAACTCTTGACGATGGGCGCGAAAGCTTGGGCAGCCAATGACCGGGATTTTCATCTTTGCGCTGCATCGCAAGCGTTGCACGACGATCTGAAAAGCCTTGGGTTAAGCGATTTTCTAACCGTGGACGGAGCCAGCGCATGACGACGCATATTCTTGCAATCGACGATTCCCGCACAATCCGCACGCTGCTGACAGCAACACTCGAAAATGCGGGCTTCAAAGTGACGACCGCGGTCGACGGTGTTGAAGGCGTCGCAAAATTTCAGCAATCCAATGCTGACCTCGTCATCACCGACGTGAACATGCCCAACAAGGACGGCTTTGGTGTGATCGAGGATATCCGAAACGGTGACGTGAATCGCGCGGTGCCCGTGCTTGTTCTGACAACGGAAAGCGGGGCAGACCTCAAGGAACGGGCGCGCAAAGCGGGGGCCACGGGTTGGATCGTCAAACCGTTCGACGATGCCTCCTTGGTCTCTGTCATCAAACGACTGACGGGGGCTGTTTGATGATCGACCGCGCCATCCTAGAAGCCTTCTTTGAAGAATGCGAAGACTTGCTTGTCGCCCTGAACGAGGGGCTCACCGATATGTGCAACGGGCAGGCTGACGATGAAACGGTCAATGCCGTTTTCCGGGCGGTGCACTCCATCAAAGGGGCCGCTGGTGCCTTTGCACTCGAAGATCTGGTAGGCTTTGCCCATAAGTTCGAAACTGTCCTGGACGAGTTGCGCGCGCATCGGCTTGCTGCGGACGATAACCTGCTGCGTGTCCTTCAAAGAGCTGGTGATATCCTCGCGGATCTGGTTGATGCGGCGCGCGACGAACTTCCCGCCAATCGCGATCAGGTGGATCCTGTCATTGCCGAACTGCAGACGTTCCTTGGCAAAGAGGCGGAGCCGGAAGAAGAATTTGTCTTCGAAGCGCTTTCACTTGCCTTTGACCCACCAGAGACAAACCGGCGCTTCAAAGTCACATTTCGGCCAGATCACGCATTCTATGCGACCGGTAACGATCCCACGCTCATCCTCGCAGCGCTAGAGAAAATCGGAACCTGCACGACAACGGTTCAGACTGACGCCTTGCCCGACAGATTTTCCGATTTCTCTTGGACGGAAGGCTATCTTCTTTGGCAAGTCGAGATCGAAGATCTTCTAGATGATTTTGCCATCCGGGACATCTTTCAGTTCGTGGACGATCTGTGTGATCTCAAGATAGAAGAGGTCTTGGATGAGACAGGTACAGATTTGCCCGCACCTGATGAACAGGGTCCGGATCCTCTTGATGCGACAGATGAAGCTACCGGTCTCGCAGCGGAAGGTCCGGTTTTGGATGTCGTTGATTCTGAAGCACAATCGCTGGCAAAAACCGAAAAATCGAGCAAGCGGACAGCAAGCACATTGCGCGTTGACCCGGAAAGGGTTGACCGCCTGATCAATGCAGTGGGCGAGTTGATCATCAATCAATCCGTCATTTCGCAGCGTATCGCAGAAGCAGCACTGCCCAATAGCGCAGAGCTTTTCGGCGATCTTGACGACTATAAATTGCTCGCACGCGAAATTCAGGAAGGCGTGATGGCCATTCGTGCGCAACCGGTAAAGCCCTTGTTCCAGCGGATGCTGCGGATCGCGCGCGAAGCGGCAGATGCGACAGGCAAAAGCGTTGACCTGATCACAGAAGGCGAGGCGACCGAGGTTGACAAGATCGTGGTGGAACGACTTGCCGACCCGCTGACCCATATGATCAGAAATGCAATCGACCACGGGATCGAAAAGCCGCAAGTACGTGCAGAGGCGGGAAAGCCTACGACCGGCACACTGCGCCTTACGGCCAGTCAACGCTCTGGCAGTATCGTGATTGAGATTATCGACGATGGAGCAGGCCTGAACCGGCCCCGGATCCGCGAAATTGCGATCAAGAAGGGGCTGATCCGGTCTGATGACCATCTGTCAGATCAAGAGATCGACAATCTGCTTTTTGCCCCCGGGTTCTCGACGGCGGACGCGATCACAAATCTCTCGGGCCGGGGTGTCGGGATGGATGTTGTGAAGACGGCAATCACGGCACTTGGTGGGCGCGTGACCATCAATACCGTCCCGGGAGAAGGCACCACTTTCTCGATCACGCTTCCGCTTACGTTGGCTGTCATGGATGGGATGATCATCAGTGTTGCAGGGCAGACGATGGTGGTACCGATTGCAAGTATTCTGGAAACGATCCGACCGGTCGAGGCGGACCTGTCAAAGCTTGGTTTGAACAACACACTTCTGCGGGTCAGAGGTGAGTATGTGCCAATCATTGATCTCGCCGACCGGCTTGGCACCGCATCATCCAAATCCCTGCTGACCGATCGCGTTCTCTTGCTGCTGCAGACCGAAACAGTCGCACAATGCGCTCTGGCCGTGGACGAGATTCATGACCAACGCCAAGTTGTCGTCAAAAGCATGCAAGGCAACTATGGCGAAATTTTCGGGATCTCGGGCGCCACAATTCTCGGCGATGGCAAAATCGCTCTGATTATCGACCCCGACGCGATTTCATCGACCAAACCGAAAACGCAAACCGCTCCATTTCACTCCAAAAAAGAAGAAGCCTATGTCACCAGTTCTTGACCTCACCGGCTCGAAGCAAATCGAATTTGTTACACTCGTTGCCGGTGGACAAAACTTTTGCATCGAAATCACCCAAATTCGCGAGATCAGGCGCTGGTCTCCGGTGACGCTGCTGCCGCATTCGCCCAAGCACATCCTTGGCGTGATCAACCTGCGGGGTGCTGTCATTCCGATCATTGATCTTGCCGCGAAACTTGGGTTTTCCGCGATTGCGCCGACACAGCGCCATGTGATCATCATCACAGCGATCGAAGACCGGATTGTTGGACTGTTGGTTGAATCAGTATCCGAAATTCTTGGAATCGAGTCAGGTGTCGTGCGCGAAACACCCAGCGGAACCGAGGACCTCACAACCCGGTCCATTCAAGGCATCATCCCAGTTGGCGATGACATGACCAAAATCATCGACCTCGAGGCGCTTTTGCGTGACGGCGAGCAGGCCGCAGCATGAGTACTGCCGCTGCAAAACAGGCCGACTTTGAAGGACTTGACTATCAGTTCTCCGACCGTGATTTCCAGATGATCGCGGACCAGGCCAACAAGCGCTATGGCTTGTCCCTGCAGCCCTCAAAGAAACCACTGGTCTATTCGCGCCTCGCAAAACGCCTCCGGGCGTTGCAGTTGAAGAGCTTCGAAGAATACTGCGCACTCCTGCAACGGCCAGATGGTGCAGCAGAGCACGGACAGTTCCTGTCTGCTTTGACGACGAATGTCACACATTTTTTCCGAGAACTTCACCACTTTGAGTTTCTCAAAGAGACAATCGCACCAAAGCTGATTGAAAAGTCGAAGATGGGCCAAAGTGTCCGACTTTGGTCATCGGCCTGTTCATCAGGGCAAGAGGCCTATTGCATGGCGGCAGCCCTGATCGCGGCCTCACCAGATGTTTGCAACCTTGACATCAAAGTACTGGCAACGGACCTCGACCCGCAGGTCGTTCATGCAGCAAAGCAAGCGTTGTTCCCAAAAGATCAGCTCAAGGCCATTCCCCCCAGTTGGCGTCAAATCCTGATCGCGCAAAGGACCACAGATGAGGGGCAAATCGCCATAAATGACAAGGTGCGCAAAATGGTCTCGTTTGGCGAGCTCAACCTGATCGCGGACTGGCCCATGCGTCGAAAATTCGACGTGATCTTCTGTCGCAATGCCGCAATCTACTTCGACAAAGGCACCCAGGCACGCCTTTGGGAAAGGTTTGCGGATGTCCTGACAGATGACGGGTACCTGATGATCGGACACTCAGAGCGGCTCAGTGGGCCGGCCATGTCTCAATTCAGCAGCGTTGGCATCACCAGCTATCAAAAAAACAAGATGCCCGGACGGCAGTCAAACAAAAAACCTGAAGGAGACCGAACATGAGCTTGAAAGATTCTTTGAGGGTTATGGTGGTGGATGACATGGGTGTCAGTCGCGGGCTCTTGATCCAAGCGATTGAGGAAATGGGGATCTGGAAAAACCAAGCTGAGAATGACGGCCAAGCGGCGCTCAAGAAACTGATCACTGATCCGGTTCATCTTGTCTTGTCAGACTACAACATGCCCGGAATGGATGGTTTGCAACTGCTCCAGGCCTTGCGTCAAAATCGAACGACAGCGCGGATTGGTTTTATCCTTGTGACAGGTAATCCGACACCGGATCTTGTCGCAAAAGGGAAAGCCTTGGGGCTGAACAACATCATCAAGAAACCCTTTTCAACAGCCAGCATGCGGCAATGCATAGAAAGCGTTGTTGGAAAACTATGACATTGACGGACCATCAGGCACAGACCCCGCATCAAAGTCTTAAGCAGGTGCTGCAAAACACTTCGCTTTGCTTGGAGGGCATTGTTGTTGCAATCAAGACTTTGGAACAGGAGATATTGCTGAGCCATGCGCAGTCAAAACCTTGTCAAGCAACCGGCGCAAAGTTGCAGTCGGTCGATTTTGTGACCCAGTCCCTGGAAGAAACAAAACGACTGCTTGAACGTATCGCGGATGATCTTCCAACGGGTTTGTCGGTCGATCTGGATCGGGTGATTGCCCCAATCAAACTTCAGAAATTGAGGGATCAGATCGTGGCGCGGCCCAAGCAAGGATACGACATTTACAATCATTCCCTGGAGGCTGATGTGGAGTTGTTTTGAGTGACACGCCCTGAGTGAAACCGGGGAACCGTCATACCCGCGCGCGACTAGAGCGATGTGGTCTGCGGGTCATCAGCAAGAATGCGGACCAAAGCACATCTTCGGGGACAAAAGAGCGACGCTTGCGACGAAGATTTGCCCCCAGAACCCACGCCAAAGAGCAAGAAATTGGACCACCCGATATGCATGTACTGATCGCTCATTCATGTTCTACCGCGCGGGAAAAACTGCGTGAAAAAATCACATCAAATGCCGTAGATTTTGCCTGCGTCACAACATCCTCGCTCACGGAAACCTACAATTACGCTGAACACAACAATCCCGACTGCGTCCTGATTGCGGACGCGCTTGCCAACTGTCCGGAGTTCGAAATCTTGGCGTCGCTTTTCAGGATCATGCACACAGGATGTGTGGTCATGATGACGCAGGACGACCCTGGATCGCACAACTTTACCGCAAAGGACACGATCACCGTGAGTGCCGCCGGCTCTGCGGTAGAGGTCTGTGATGCCATCCGCAAAGCGACCTTCGTTGCCCGCCGCAAGCACCCGTTTGTGCAGAAATCTGCACCGCTCACCTCGGACAGATATGATCCCAGAAAGATCCTGCTGATTGGTGCGTCGACTGGTGGGATCGACGCGCTGTGTCAGGTGATTGGTCATTTTTGTGCTAACTGCCCACCTACAATGATCGTTCAACATACAGGTGGACGTTATGCACAAAGCCTGATCCGGCTGCTTGACGGGGCGACCGAGGCAAGAGTGGAAGCGGCACAGGACGGCAAACCGCTTTGCAAGGGCCATATCTATCTTGCGCCAGGTGATGCCACTCATCTTGCCTTGTCGATATCCGGTACGCTCCGGATCAAATTGCTTGAGGACACTCTTATCTCGGGTCATCGACCGTCGATCGACGCATTGTTCAGTTCTGCGATTGGCTATGCCCCGCATGTTGTGGCGGCGCTTTTGACGGGCATGGGGCGCGACGGCGCGCAAGGATTATTGGCACTCCGTCATGCGGGTGCCGTCACGCTTGGCCAAGACGAAGCCACGAGCGTCGTCTACGGCATGCCACGCATGGCAATGGAAATGGGTGCCGTGACCCAACAATTGCCGATCCAGAAGATTGGCCCTGCTTTGCTACAAGCATGCCATGCAAAGGCCCGCGCATGACCGTACAACAAAAAACGATTACCGTTGTTCAAGGCGATTATGCAGTCTCATCGGACCCGCATGTGATTATGTCCACGGTACTGGGTTCATGTGTCGCGGTCTGTCTTTTTGATCCGCGGGCGCATGTTGGTGGGATGAACCATTTCTTGCTGGCCGGGGATGGTCAGGCGCGGGGGGACGACCTGAAGTATGGCGTCAATGCCATGGAACTCCTGATCAATCGGGTCTTGCGCGCCGGCGGTGACCGACGCGCATTGCAGGCAAAACTGTTTGGGGGCGCGCGCATGACAGATCACGCGCGGGATATCGGCCACTCGAATGCTGTCTTCGCGCTGGAATTTCTGGCGCGCGAGGGTATCCCCTGCGTCTCGCAAAGCTTGGGCGGCCAGAAAGCACGCCGTATCCAGTTTACCCCGTCAACCGGGGCCGCGCGGCAGCTTCAGGTTTCCGGGCCGCCGCCCGAGATCAGACCCATCGCACAGGTCCTGCCGAAACCCGAAGCAATCACGCTTTTCTAGGGTTTTTGCAGATCAGCAATTTTGCGCATGAGGCGCACAAATGATCTGCAGCGCGGCAGGTCACAGACCAAAGTGTCGGAGGGGATCAGGGCGGATAGCCCCTAGTCCATCGCCTGCAGTCGCTTGAGCAAAGACGACGTATCCCAGCGCCCACCACCGAGTTTCTGCACATCCTTGTAAAACTGATCGACCAAAGCCGTCACCGGCAGGCTGGCACCATTGTCATTGGCCGTGGCCAGGCAAATGCCCAAATCCTTGCGCATCCAGTCGACAGCGAAACCATGGTCCCATTTGTCGTCCAGCATGGTCTGATAGCGGTTCGACATTTGCCAACTTCCCGCCGCACCTTGCGAAATCACTTCGACCACAGCGCGCCCGTCAAGCCCCGCTTTCTGGGCGAAATGCAGCGCTTCGGACAGGCCTTGCACCAGTCCGGCAATCGCAATCTGGTTGCACATCTTTGTCATTTGCCCCGCACCACTGTCACCCAACCGTCGGCAGAGCTTTGCATAGGCGGCTATGATGGCCTCGGCCTTGTCATAGCTCTCTGCCGCGCCGCCACACATGACCGACAGCGCACCGTTTTCAGCGCCTGCCTGCCCGCCTGAAACAGGGGCGTCAACAAAAGCGATTCCCTTTTCGGCGGCAATCGCGTGCAATTCCTGGGTGACGGCGGCAGACACCGTTGTGTGATCCACAAAAATCGATCCCGGTGCCATCGTTGCAAATGCACCATCCTCTCCAAGGCAGACGGAACGCAGGTCATCATCATTCCCGACACAGGCCAGAACAACCTCTGCGCCAGTGGCCGCGATGGCAGGAGTGGCGCCCATTGCACCGCCGTGCTGCGCGACCCATTTTTCAGCCTTGGCGGCAGTGCGGTTATAGACCGTCACATCGTGCCCCGCGGCTTGCAAGTGCCCTGCCATCGGGTAGCCCATGACACCAAGGCCCAAAAACGCAAGTTTTGTCATCGCAGTTCTTCCTTTATTCATTACTCAGAGCGTGACTTAGTCCGCCAATTCCCAAGGGATAGTGTAGGCATTCAAAGCTTTGCCGATTTCTGCTTCTGTCACATCGCCTGTCTTGGCAATTTGCGCAACCAAACCGCGCCGCTTGTCCTCGCTGACCTCGCGGACTTCGGCGGCAAGATCGTGCAAGGCTGCATCGTAGATCCGTGTGATGGCACGCTTGCGCAAATCCGGTTTGAAGATTTTGCCAACAGCCGTTTTTGGCAACTCGTCCAATATTTCTATACTCTTGGGGTGTGCCGCACGTTCGTGGATATGGTCTTTGGCAAAAGCCATCAATTCTTCCGGTGTCACCTTGGCCCCTTCGACCAATTCGACATAGGCACACGGCACTTCACCCGCATGCAAGTCCGGCTGCCCGATGGCCCCTGCAAAAGCGACGGCATCGTGCCCGGCCAAGGCCTCTTCGATCTCGGCAGGGTCAATGTTGTGTCCACCGCGAATGATCAGATCCTTTGCACGGCCTGTGATCCAAAGATAACCGTCTGCGTCCTTTCGGCCCAGATCGCCCGTCCGCAGGTATTGCGCGTCACTCTGTGCCCCAGAGTAAAAGAGGCCGCTATTCTTTTCGTCTTCGGTGTAGGTCTTGCCGCCATATACCCCCGGACTGCTGACGCAGATTTCCCCGATCTCGTCGATACCCATTTCCATCCCCGTGGCAGGGGACATGATCTTGACGTCCGTATAGGGGAATGGCACGCCGATGGACCCCACCCGTTTTTCACCGATCGGGGGGTTGATCGACACCAGACAGGTCGCCTCTGTCAGGCCATAGCCCTCGCAGATGGTCACACCTGCCGCCGCTTCGAAACGGCGGTAAAGTTCCAGTGGCAAAGGGGCCGAACCGCAAAAGGCCAGCCGCAGGGTCGAGATATCCGCATCCACCTTGCGCTGCATCAGTGCCGACATGGCCGTGGGCACGGTGATCATAAAGGTGACCTTGTGCTTCTCGATCAGCTTCCAGAAATTGTCAAAGACCCCCTCCCCGCGATAGCCTTGCGGTGTCGGGAAAACGATCTGCGCGCCAGACCCCAAAGACGCCCCCAAAGACACGATGGTCGCAAAGACGTGGAAAAGCGGCAATGGACAGATTTGCACATCCTGTTCGGTAAACAAGAGCCTGTCGCCCAGCCAGGCATTATAGACGATCCCGGAATAGCGATGCTGCACAACCTTTGGCATCCCCGTCGTGCCTCCGGTGTGGAAGTAGGCGGCCACACGGTCGGTCGTGCTGTCATGAAACTGGAGCGTTGTGGGCTGTTTGTTCAGTTCGGCATTGAAATCGAGAACCTTCGCTTTGTGTGCAACTGGGTTCTTGGGGCGGATCAATGGCACAATCAAGCGCTTCAGGCCGGTCAGGTAGCGCAGCAAATCAACCTCGAGCACATGGGTCACATTCGGTGCCAGCCTTACCGCCTCGGCCGCTTTTTGGGCCACATCGGTCTTGGGGAATGCTTTGAGCGTGACAAGCACTTTTGCATTCGTCTCGCGCAGGATTGCGGCGATCTGTTCAGCCTCGAGCAGTGGATTGATCGGATTGACGATACCTGCCACCTGCCCGCCCAGATAGGTCAGCACCGTTTCGGTTGCGTTCGGCATCAGATAAGCCACGACATCGGTTTCACCGACACCCAGTTTGCGGAACATATTGGCGGCCTGCCCGGTCTTGCCGCGCACTTCATTCCAGCTCAGCGTTTCGCATTTCGCCTCTGGATCGGAAAACAGGCTAAAGCTGACAGCCTTGCGGCTGCCGTGTTTGTCAGCGGTCTGCGTAATCAGGCCATAGGTGGTGACGGGTACATCCCGCGCCGCCCACGGCATTTCATTTTCGATTGCATCACGATCTGCGACAGTTGCAAACGCCATGTCGTCTCCTCCCCCGTTCCTTTGCCACACACCTGCGTAGCCTCCCTGTGGATGCAAGGTGCGGACAATCGCGGATAATCACAAGCCTGACGCTGCGAAAAAAGGATTTATTCGGCGGCGACGCCTTCGGTAAATTGTAAACGCGCCAGCCGCGCATAAAGCCCGCCTTGGGCCACAAGCGCGTCATGGGTGCCTTGGGCGACGATCTGCCCGTCCTCCAACACAATGATCCGGTCCGCTTTTTTCACGGTGGCCAGACGGTGTGCCACAATCAATGTCGTGCGGCTTTTGGCCAGTTCTTCAACAGCACGCTGCACGGCATATTCGCTTTCGGCATCCAGCGCACTTGTCGCTTCGTCCAGCAACAAGATCGGCGCATCTCGCAGGATCGCGCGGGCAATCGCAATCCGCTGCTTTTGCCCACCCGAAAGCATGACACCGCGTTCGCCGACATAGCTTTCAAAACCGTCCGGCAGGGCCTTCAGGAAATCATAAGCTGCTGCAGCCTTTGCCGCCTCTTCCACCTCAGCATCCGTCGCTGTCGGGCGGCCAAAACGGATATTCTCGCGCGCGGTATCTGCAAAGATGACCGGATCTTGCGGCACAAGGGCAATGTACTTGCGGAAATCAGCGCGGTGGAGATCGCGCAGGTCTATGCCGTCGATCCGCACGGCACCCTCTTGCGGGTCATAGAACCGCTGGACCATCTGGATGATCGTGCTTTTGCCTGCCCCCGACGGCCCGACAAGGGCCACAGTTTCACCGGGCGTGATATCGAGATTGATCCCGGCAAGGGCCGAAATTTGCGGCCGCGAAGGGTAGTGGAACTTGACGTTGTCAAAGCGCAACGCGCCTTTGACAGGTGCGGCCAAGACCTTGGGTTCTGCGGGGTCTTGCACCGTATCTTCCGCGGTCAGTAGTTCGACCAAACGCTCGGTCGCACCGGCAGCGCGCTGGAGCTCGCCCCATACCTCGGACAGGGCCGCGACTGCGCCGCCCACCATGATCGTATAGATCATGAACTGCACCAGCCCGCCTTCGGTGATTTCACCGGCAACCACATCCTGCGATCCCATTTGCAGGAACAGGACGATCGCAGCAAAGACCATAAAGATCACGATGGCTGTCAACATCGCACGCGTCAGAATCCGCTTGCGGGCGGACCTGTAGCTTTGCTCTGTGACCTCGTCGAATTTGGCGCGGCTTAGCGCCTCATGAGTAAAGGCCTGTACTGTTTGCGCCGACAACAACTGCTCGGAGGCATCGCCGCTTGATTCCGCGATCAGGTCCTGATTTTCCTTGGACAGGCTCCGCACGCGGCGGCCCAGAAACAGGATCGGAAACAAGACTACGGGGATCGGCCAAAGGACCATGACGCTCATCTTGACCGATGTCAGCAGCATCAGGATCACACCGCCGATGAAGATCAGGATGTTGCGCAAAGCAATGGAAACCGAACTGCCGATCACCGAAAGGATCAGCGTCGTATCGGTCGTGATCCGGCTGAGTACTTCGCCGGTCATAATCTTTTCGTAGAACGCAGGGCTCATGCTGATCATGCGGTTGAACACCGCTTTGCGGATATCCGCGACCACACGTTCACCCAACCGCGTGACAAGAAAATAACGCAGCGCCGTGCCAAAGGCGAGCAGCACCGCGATGGTCAGCATCGTGACGAAATGCTGGCTGATCTCGCCGCTGGCCAGCCCGAATGTATCGACAACACGCCCCGCCGCAATCGGCAGACTGAGCGAAACCATTGCGGTGAAAACCAGTGCGACCGAAGCGCCGATCATGTTCCACCGATAGACCTTCATGAAAGGCCAAAGCGCGCGCAATGCGCCCACTTTTTTGCCGACAGGGCGGTCTTCGGGTTTCGGTCTTTGGGTCTCGGCCATGCACAGTCCTCAAATTCACTCAGGGTGTCTTAAAACTGAACCGAGCGTTTCACAAGGCGACCAATCGCATCTGAGGTATTTTCATATGCATGGATGTCTTGGAGCGGGCGGCGGGAATCGAACCCGCGTCTCTTGCTTGGAAGGCAAGGGTCTTACCATTACACAACGCCCGCGTCCGTTTTGGTGAATTATGGCACCGCAGGCAGCGCGTCAAGCAACCGCTGGCCTCTTTTGCTCAGAAATATCCCCGTCAGAGGTATCAAGAACGGAAAAACGCGCCACGGGGTGCCCGCGGCGCGTCTTTTTTGCCTGTGAAAGATCGGCTTACTTCATCGTAATACGACCATCGGTGTATGGCTGGTACGGCGCATTCGCGGCGATGTATTCTGCTGTGACATCCGCCAGATCGGGACCGAAGTCATAGGCATTCATCGCATCTTCGAACATGCTGTAACCGTCACCACCGTTACGCACGTAGTTGTTTGAAACGACACCATAAATCGCATCCAGGTCGATCGCGACACCACCCACCATCACGTCAGAAACGCGGGCTCCGGCTGGCGCTGCTGCATCAACCGAAAAGCTGATGCCTGCGACCTGCGGGAAACGGCCTGCGCCTTCTTCGATCTGGCTGACACCGTTTTCAAGAGCGGCGACCATCGCGGCACCAGAGACCTGGAACGTAGACAGCGTATTCTGGAACGGCAGGACGGTCAGAACCTCACCCATGGTGACTTCGCCCGCGTCGATCGAGGCGCGCAAGCCCCCACCGTTCTGGATTGCGATCTGAATGCCCTGATCTGCAACGCGGTCAAGCATCGCATCCGCAACAAGGTTGCCCATTGGACATTCCATGGCGCGGCAAACAGATCGGTCACCTTCAATCGCTTCAACCGCGTCGGCAACGATCCGTGTTTTCATTTCTTCAATCGGGCCAGCCAGTTCAGCAACGCGTGCAACGGATGCAGCATCTTCTGCGACGCTCGCGTCCAGCAGGATCGTATCACCTGTTGCAGAGGTGACGTTGCCTGCGTCATCAAACACCAAGGTCAGCAGACCGACGTATTTCGAATAGGCATAGGCCTGCACGACAGGCGTATCGCCAACCATCGTCGGATAGGCCATGGCGCCTTCTTCTGTGTTCGAAAACAGGGTGTGCGAGTGGCCACCGACAACGGCATCAATGCCGTCAACTGCCTCTGCAATCGCCATGTCCTTGGTCACGCCAACATGGGTCAAGGCGATGATCTTTGTCACGCCCTCAGCTTCAAGTGTGGCGACATCCGCGCTCAGGCTTTCGATCTCGTTGGTAAAGATGACCGCATCCGAAGGGCTGGAAGTTTCCACGGTATCCGCCGCAAGCGCGGAGATGATCGCGATCCTCTCGCCACCGACTTCTAGGATGACATGGTTCTCAACCTGACCGGCCAGCACGTTCGAACGGGACACGTCAATATTGCCAGAGATGACCGGAAACGACACCGCATCCGTCAATTTACGCAGGCCTTCGTCGCCATCATCGAACTCGTGGTTCCCGACAGCCATCACGTCATAGCCGATCACGTTCATGAACTCGGCTTCGACATCGCCTTTGTAGGTCGTGTACATCAGGCTGCCCTGATACTGGTCGCCGGCATCAAGGACGAGCACGTTTTGCCCGGCGAGCTGTTCGCGCAACTCATTGATCTTCGTTACAACGCGCGCCACGCCGCCAAAGCATTCGCCAGCAGCGTTGGCTTCCGCGTTGCAGGTCGAATCAAAGGCATTGATCGGCTCAATGCGGCTGTGCAAGTCGTTGGTGTGGATGATGTGCAGCGTGTAATCGGCTGATGCAGCGCTTGCCGAAAGTGCCAGTGCACAGGTGGTCATCATTATACGTGAATTCATTGGATCAAGTCCCCCAAGGTTGGAATGCCCTCAGCTTGGCGAGCGCTCCTGTGAGAGTCAAACCCAATAACCCCTCTCTACCCCCGCCCTTGCGTCAATTCGCAAATCATCAGGCGCTTGACCATTTTTTGCGCAAAGGCCATGACGCGGTTATGTTGATCTACAAGATATTCCGTGCTGCCGAATGGGCCGCCCTGCAAGCCGACGGTGAAACGACCGGCGCGCCTATCGACGTCAGCGATGGCTATATCCATTTTTCGACCGCCGAGACCGTGGCCGAAACAGCGGCGAAGTATTTTGCGCATGTTGATGGGCTGGTCTTGCTTGCGATTGACGCCGAGGGGCTTGATCCGTTGAAATGGGAACCGGCCCGCGAAGGCGTGCTTTTCCCGCACCTTTATCGCAAGCTGCGGATGGATGATGTGCTCTGGAGCAGGCCGCTGCCGCTTGTGGGCGGCATCCACCAGTTCCCCGACCTGACATGAAAGCGCTCGAACAGATCGGGCTGACCGCCTTGCGCCGGATCGATCCCGAGACTGCCCATGGTCTCGCGCTCAGGGCGCTGAATGCAGGGCTTGGCCCCCGCAGCGGGCCTGTGACCTCTGCGCGTTTGCGCACTAAATTGGCGGGTCTCGATCTGCCTAACCCAGTCGGTCTTGCTGCCGGTTTCGACAAGAATGCGACGGCCTTGCACGCCCTGTCCCGCACCGGTTTCGGTTTTCTCGAGGTCGGTGCCGCGACCCCTCGCCCGCAACCCGGGAACCCCAAACCCCGGCTTTTCCGGCTGGCCCAAGACAAGGCCGCGATCAATCGCTTTGGCTTCAACAACGACGGGATGGACGCAATTGCGACCCGCCTCGCCGCCCGCCCCAAAGGTGCCGCGATCGGCTTGAACCTTGGCGCCAACAAAGACAGCCTTGATAAATCCGCGGATTTTGCGACGGTCCTTGCCCATTGCGGAGCAGTGGTGGATTTCGCGACCGTCAATGTGTCCTCACCCAACACCGAAAAGCTGCGCGATCTGCAAGGCAAGGCAGCGCTTGCAGCATTGCTTGCTGGCGTGATGGAGGCGCAAGCGCGCCTCGCCAACCCGATCCCGATCTTCCTGAAGATCGCCCCGGACCTGACCAGTGACGAGATTGCAGAGGTCGCCGAAGTCGCCAATGCCTCTGGCATCGCGGCGATCATCGCGACCAATACGACGCTTGATCGTGACGGGCTGCACGGGCCGCACAAAGCCGAACAGGGCGGGCTATCCGGTCAGCCGCTTTTCGAGAAATCAACGCGCGTCTTGGCACAGGTGTCGGGCCTGACCACCTTGCCGATCATCGGGGTTGGCGGCGTCAGCACTGCCGAACAGGCCTATCAGAAAATCCGCGCGGGCGCGGCGGCGGTGCAGCTTTACACCGCTCTTGTCTATGGCGGCATCTCCTTGGCAGGCGATATCGCGTCTGGCCTTGATGCCCTGCTGAAACGCGACGGGTTCGCCAATGTGGCCGAGGCCGTCGGATCAGGCCGCAGCGACTGGACCTGAACGGGCGTTGTCAGCCTGCGCTTCCAATGCCGGATATTTCCACGCCAAAGTCACCCCGCGCACCACAAAGCTGAGCAGCAAACCGACCCAAAGACCGTGATTGCCAAAAGCTGCCATCAGCGGAATCACCGACGCAAAGTAGATCACGGTCGAGATCAGCATCATGTTGCGCATGTCTTTGGTGCGGGTCGCCCCGATGAAAATCCCGTCCAGCATCCAAGCCGCGACCCCGACAATCGGGGCTGCCACCATATAGGGCAGATAGATGCGGGCGGCGTCGCGGACCTCTGGGGCTGTTGTCATCAGATCAATGACGATGCCACCAAAAAGCGCAAAGCAAAGCGCCAGCACCGCACAAATACCCGCACCCCAAAGGCTGCTGAGCACAGCACTGCGCCGCAAGGCCGCCCGCGCGCGCGCGCCAAGCGCCTGGCCCACCATCGCCTCTGCTGCGAAGGCAAACCCATCCAGCGCATAGGCGGTGACATTCAGAAACTGCATCAGGATCTGGTTCGCGGCCAGTTGCACATCGCCGAAATCGGACCCGTAAAGCAGAAAGCTGACAAAGATCGCCTGCAAAAGCACTGACCGGATCAGGATATCGGTATTCACCACCGCCATATGCTTGAGCCGGACGATATCGAACACACGCGCCGCCGTGCGCCAGGCGGTACCGGCAAAGGCATCGCGGCAAAACCAAAGGCCCAGCGCGAGCCCAGCCCATTCCGCCGCAAATGTGGCCCAGGCCACGCCCTGCACGCCCCATTCCAACGCCAAGCCCAGATAGAAACTGAGCGCGATATTCGCTCCGTTCATCGCGACTTGCAGCACAAGCACCGCCCGCGTCCGTTCCTGCGCGATCAGCCAACCTGTGATGCCGTAAAGAGCAATAGTGGCCGGTGCAGACCAAACGCGGATCGTCATATAGTCGCGGGCAAGATCCTCGACCTCTGCACTGGCGGGCGAAACCCAGAACGCACCCAGAAAAATCGGCACTTGCGCGGCAATGATGACCAGCCCCGCAGCAATCCCGATCAGCAAGGCGCGCGACAAGAGGGCCTGCACCTCGTCCTGATCCCCTGCCCCAGCAGCTTGCGAGGTCAGCCCGGTCGTGCCCATCCGCAGAAAACCGAATATCCAATAGACCGCCGACAGGATGATCGCGCCGATACCCACAGCGCCAATCGGGGCGGCTTCGCCCAACTGCCCGACAACGGCGGTATCGACGACGCCCAAGATCGGGACGGTCGCATTGGCCAGAACGATCGGGATCGCAATGGCCAGCACCCGCCGATGGGTGAGCAAAGCGACATCAGCCATCGCGGTCTGGCATCAGGAAATGCCCTGTCGCTTGGGCCATCAATCGGCTGCGGTTGTCCTGCCATGTCTCCACATGGACTGACGCATAGCGCCGACCCGACCTATTCACCCTTGCGCGGGCATAGGCATCGCGGGGCAGGCCAGAGCGCAGGTAATCCACGGTAAAATCAATCGTCTTTGGCAGTTGAATGCGCGGGGCGTCTTCGCTGACCTTGCCGGCCTCCATATCTTCCCAGATCATCGCCCAGCTCAGTTCGACAATGGCCGTCACCTCCAGAAAGGCTGCCGTCACACCGCCGTGGATCGCGGGCAACATCGGGTTGCCGATCAGCTTGTCCGCATAGGGCAGGATCGCGGTCAACTCGTCTCCGCGACGGTCAATCTGGATGCCCAGAAACTGGATATAGGGCACACCCGCTACCAGCTTTTGCAAGGTCGCGTCGCGGCGTTGCTTGATCACCTGAACAGGCTCGGGTTGGCGGTTCATGGTTTTGCACTTTCAATCGTGAACGCACCCGTTGCCGTGGCCACGGGGCGTGTGGGATCGGCATCGACGGCTGTGGCACGGATAAAGGCCACCGAGCGGGTGACATGATAGCATTCCGCGGTTGCCGTAATGCGGTCACCGGGGGTTGCGGGGCGCATGTAGTCAATGCGCAAGTCGAGTGTCGCAGTGGCAATCGGGGCCGCAGGATGCGCCATGACCGCCGCCCCCGCGCAGGTATCCATCAAAGCAGAGACCGCCCCGCCGTGGATCACACCTGTTTCGGGGTCACCCACCAAACGGGCGTCATAGTCCATGCCGATGACAGCCCTGCCATCGCCAATCTCGGTCAGTTCCATGCCCAATTCGCGCGCATGCGGGATTGCTTCGATAAACTTGCGGGCAATGGCATCACGTTGGGTCTTTGATAGGTCGGACATGCGCACTCCTGAACTGTCTTGCGCTTGGGTATATCCGTTTTCCGAGATTGGCCACCATTTCACTTTATGAGGATGAACACCGCTCAGACATCATCCGCCAGTTGCCCCATTGCGTGGTTAGGGTTACGCTTACTGGAAGGGAGAGAATGATGCCGGGCACTCGTTTGTCATTTAAAGAGATGTGCGCGAAATTCGACGTCACACCGCGGACGTTGCGGTATTACGAATATATCGAGCTGCTCAGCCCCGAGAAGGAAGGGCGCGCACGGTTCTATGGCCCCAAAGAATTGGCCCGGATGACACTGATCTTGCGCGGGCGGCGTTTCGGGTTCTCGCTTGAAGACATCCGCCAGTGGCTCTTGATCTATGAACATGAAGGCACCCAAGCACAGATGCGCGAATGGGTGGCCCTTGCCGACCGGCAGATGCTCGAATTGGCCGAACAGCGAAAACAGCTCGACGACACGATGGCGGAACTCAAGTCGCTGCGGGATGTAACAGCCAAAACGCTCGGCTAGGGCCGATTGCGCAGCGCCCCGGACATCACTTTCCTGTCAAATTGAGCGACTCACTGGGCAAAATGGGCGCGTGAGAGCGATCATCTTGCTGATCTTTCGACCCCACAGTATCGCGGCAATGCCCTTGTTTTGAACGGTTACGGGGAAAAATCCGCTGATCTTCCCAGTTCAAAAGTTGCGCCTGACCCTGCGTCATCTTTGCTGACCTTTCGTCAACTTCACTGTGACGCCACGTTACGTTTACGTTAACGTCACCTTTGCTTGTAAGGTAGCTCCAACATCCGCAGATGCGTGCCAATTGAAACACGCTCAAAGGAATGGACTGATGAAGATCGATACATTGAACATACGCGAGATGTGCGAGGCATTTGATGTGACGCCACGCACGCTGCGCTTTTACGAAGCCAAGGAACTGCTGTTCCCGATCCGCGAAGGCCAAAAGCGCCTTTTCACCAAGCGCGACCGCGCGCGGCTCAAGCTGATCCTGCGCGGCAAGCGGTTTGGCTTTTCCTTGGAAGAAATCCGCCAGTTGCTTGACCTTTACCACATGGGCGACGGCCAAGAGGCGCAACTGTCCAAGACCTACGAACTGGCTGAACGCCACCTTGCCGACATGGAAGCCCAAAAGGCCGAGTTGGAAGAAGCGATTGGCGAGTTGAAAGAACAGATGGCCTGGGGTGCTGACAAGCTCGCCCAACTGGCCAAACGGAAAACTGCCGCGGCCTGAACGGGCCGCACCACGACATAACGGAGAGACACCAGATGCCGATCTACAACGCACCCACCAAAGACATCCAGTTTGTGCTGCATGACCTGTTGAAGGTCAGCGAACAGGACATTCCGGGGTTCGAAGACCTCGACCGGGATTTCACTGGCGCCGTGGTTGAAGAAGCCGGCAAGGTCGCCTCTGAAGTCTTGCATCCGTTGAACGTGGTCGGCGACAAAGAAGGCTGCGTGCTGGAAAATGGCGTCGTGCGCACACCGACAGGTTTCAAAGAAGCCTTCCAGCAGATGAGAGACGGCGGCTGGACCGCGATGGATTGCGATCCCGAGTACGGCGGCCAAGGGCTGCCCTATGTGATGCACACGGCGGCGCAGGAGCCTTTTGTTTCGGCCAACATGGCCTTTAACATGTATCAGGGCCTGACCCACGGGGCCTATTCCGCCATCTATGCGCATGGATCGGACGAACAAAAACAGACCTACCTGCCCAAGCTCACAACGTGCGAATGGACCGGCACCATGAACCTGACAGAACCGCATTGCGGCACTGATCTGGGCCTGATGCGCACCAAAGCCGTGCCGAATGGTGATGGGTCTTACAAAATCTCTGGCCAGAAAATCTTTATTTCGGCCGGTGAACACGACATGGCCGAAAACATCATCCACCTTGTTCTGGCCAAAATTCAGGGCGGGCCGGAAGGCATCAAGGGCGTGTCGCTCTTTATCGTGCCAAAGTTCATGGTCAACGACGATGGCTCGCTGGGTCAGCGTAACGGCGTGTCCGTAGGCAAGATCGAAGAAAAAATGGGCATTCACGGCAATTCGACCTGCGTGATGAACTATGACGAAGCGACGGGTTTCCTTGTGGGTGAAGAACACAAAGGCATGCGCGCAATGTTCACGATGATGAACGAAGCGCGTCTGGGTGTGGGCCTGCAAGGCTATGCCCAAGCCGAAGCCGCCTATCAGAACGCCGTGGCCTATGCCAACGACCGCCTGCAGGGGCGCGATGTGACAGGGGCGAAAAACCCTGACGGCCCTGCCGATCCGCTGATCGTACACCCCGATATCCGCCGCAACCTGATGGACCAGAAATCATTCGTCGAAGGCGCGCGGGCCTTTACCTTTTGGGGGGCCTATCTGATCGACCGTGCGCACAAGAACCAAGACGCAGACGCCGATGGCCTGATCTCGCTGATGACCCCGGTTATCAAGGGCTTCTTGACCGACAAGGGCTTTGAATACGCCACAGCCGCCCAGCAGGTTTACGGCGGCCACGGCTATATCGAAGAATGGGGCATGTCCCAATACGCCCGCGATGCACGGATCGCGATGATCTACGAGGGTGCGAACGGCGTGCAGGCGCTCGACCTCGTGGGCCGCAAGCTGGCGCTGGATGGCGGCAAGCACGTCATGGCCTTCTTCGAGATGATCAAAACCTTCATCAAGGAAAATGAAGGCAACGAGGCGCTGAACAAGGATTTCCTGATCCCGCTCAAGGCCGCGTCCAAAGACCTGCAAGCTGCTGGCATGTACTTCATGCAGAACGCGACCAAGCCGAACAACGCGCTGTCTGGGTCTTATGACTTTATGCATATGATGGGGCATGTCTGCCTGGGACTGATGTGGGCGCGTATGGCCAAAGCGGCGATGGAGGCATTGGAGGCCGGCGCATCTGATACCGAATTCTACGAGACCAAGATCGCCACCGGCCGTTACTATATGGCCCGCCAACTGCCAGCGACCGCGCTGCACCTGACACGCATCAACACCGGAGGAGAGACTGTCATGGCGCTTCAGGCTGCAAACTTCTAAGCTGCCCGACGGCGCGCCTGTTCGGGCGCGCCCTTATCGGATGTCCACATAGCGACATCCCCCGCAAAGGTTGGGAGGCCTGTACGATGACCATGAAACTGCACTGCTTTGGTGAAAGCGGCCATTCCTATAAGGTCGCGATGGCGCTTTCCATGATGGATGTGGAGTGGGAGCCGGTTTTCGTTGACTTCTTCAAAGGTGAAAGCCGCAGCCCGGAGTACCGCGAACTGAACATCATGGGCGAAGCGCCTGTGCTGCAAGACGGCGACCTGACCCTGACGCAATCGGGCGTGATCCTTGACTACCTTAGCTCCAAGACCGGCAAAATGGGTGGCCGCTCCGCCGATGCCCGCCGCGAAGTTTTACGCTGGATGTTCTTTGACAACCACAAGATGTCCAGCATCGCTGGGATGGTCCGATTCCAGATGAATTACCTGCCCGAGGACAAGCGCAACGCTGATGTCATTGCCTTCCTGGCGGCGCGTCTGGCCGGCGCACTCAAAACGCTGGACCATCAACTGGCCAATCACGCTTGGCTTGCCGGTGACGATATCACCGTCGCTGACCTGAGCTGCGCAGGATACCTGTTTTATCCAGAGCCGTTCACATTTGACCGCGCCGATTACCCCAATATCAACCGCTGGCTGGACGCAATCGCCGCCCAACCCGGTTGGAAACACCCCTATGATATGATGCCCCGCGCCTTTGGCGTGACGGCGTAACCGGAGGACCCTATGACCGAAGCATACATCTATGATGCCATCCGCACCCCGCGCGGCAAAGGCCGCAGTGACGGCAGCCTGCACGAAGTGACCTCGGCGCGCCTTTCTGCGGGCGTGTTGAATGAACTCAAGGCCCGCAACGGGCTGGAAGGACACGCGGTCGAGGATGTGATCTGGGGCAATGTTACGCAAGTCGGCGAACAGGGCGGGTGCCTTGCGCGGACGGCCGTTCTGGCCTCTGATCTCGATCAATCCATCCCCGGCCTTGCGATCAACCGTTTCTGTGCCTCCGGCATGGAGGCCGTGAACCTCGCGGCCAACCAAGTCAAAGGCGGCGCGGGCCAAGCCTATATCGCAGGCGGCGTGGAAATGATGGGCCGTGTGGCGATGGGATCGGACGGGGCGGCGATTGCGGTCGACCCTTCCATCGCGATGGAAACCTATTTCGTCCCGCAAGGCATTTCCGCCGATATCATTGCGACCGAATACGGGTTCAGCCGCGACGACGCCGACCAATTGGCGGTAGAAAGCCAAAAGCGGGCCAAGGCTGCTTGGGATGACAAACGTTTTGCGAAATCCATCGTCACCGTGCGCGATATCAACGGCTTGGCTATTCTTGACCACGACGAATACATGCGCCCCGAAACGAATATGCAGACGCTGGGATCATTGAACCCCGCATTTCAGGCGATGGGTGAAGTGATGCCCGGTTTCGACAAAGTCGCCTTGATGAAATACCCGCATCTGGAACGGATCAACCACATCCATCACGCGGGCAACTCTTCAGGGATCGTGGACGGGGCGGCTGGCGTTCTGGTCGCGTCCAAGGAATGGGGCGAGGCGATGGGCCTGAAACCACGCGCGCGGATCAAAGCGACCGCCAAGATCGGCACCGATCCGACCATCATGCTGACCGGTCCTGTCCCCGTGACGGAAAAAATCCTGAAAGACAGCGGCATGTCGATCAGCGATATCGACCTTTTTGAAGTGAACGAAGCTTTTGCCTCTGTCGTTTTGCGCTTTATGCAAGCCTTTGGTGTAGACAACAGCCGCGTGAATGTGAACGGTGGGTCAATTGCTATGGGGCACCCGTTGGGTGCAACAGGTGCCATTATTATCGGCACGTTACTTGATGAATTAGAACGGTCCGGCAAGGGCACTGGCCTTGCCACGCTTTGCATTGCGTCCGGTATGGGTGCGGCGACAATTATAGAAAGGGTATAACTCTTGCAGGACAGCGTTACCGAAGATCATGCTGTAGCCATCTATCAGGCTATGCTGGACGACATTCGCCGTTCCTACGCTGAACGGGACTTCAGTATCTACAATCATCATCTGCATGTCCCGCAAGTCTGCTCGACCTTCGGGGGAACCGAACAAATCGACACCCCAGAGCAACTTCAAGAGACTTTCAATTGTGTCTGTGACTACCTGACCAGCCTGGGCGTGACCGAATTCAAACGGACATGCACGTCGGCTGTTGTGTTTGGCCCGAACAAGATCATCGGCAGTCATATCACCGAACTGATCGGGCAAGGCGGACCCTTGCGCGAACCGTACGAGGTCTGGGTCACGTTGGAATATCTGGATGGGCGCTGGAAAGTGACCTCGTCCGAAAATGCAGTGTCCGGAACGTCTTGGCAGGCTTACGCCTTTCGCCAAGGTGCGCAACTGAAAATGGCCCGCTGAGGCGCGCCGATCAATAACCTCCCCATTTAGGAGAAGACGATGACCGATTTCACAATGACCACAGACGCCGACGGCGTTGCCACGATTGTCTGGGACACGATCGGCAAATCCATGAACGTGATGGACCAGCAAGGTTTTACCGATCTGGATGCGCTGATTGATCAGGCACTGGCAGACGAGACCATCAAGGGCGTCATCATCACTTCCGGCAAGGACGGGTCATTTGCCGGCGGCATGGACCTTAACATCATCGCCCGCATGAAAGACAGTGCAGGCGACGATCCCGCCCGTGGCCTGTTTGACGGATTGATGGGCATGCATGCTGTTCTGCGCAAGATCGAACGCGCAGGCATGGACCCCAAGACCAACAAAGGCGGCAAACCGATTGCAGCCGCCCTGCCGGGCACAGCACTTGGCATCGGCCTTGAAATTCCGCTGGCCTGCCACCGCATCTTTGCCGCCGACAATCCCAAGGCCAAAATCGGTCTGCCGGAAATCCTTGTGGGCATTTTTCCGGGCGCTGGCGGGACAACACGGCTCGCGCGGAAACTGGGCGCTATGGGGGCCTCGCCCTTGTTGCTGGAAGGCAAGCTGAACGATCCCCAAGCAGCCAAACGCGCTGGCGTGATTGACGAGGTCGTTCCTGCCGATGAACTGCTGGCAGCCGCCAAAACATGGATTCTGTCCAGCCCTGCAATCGTCAAACCGTGGGACGAGAAAGGTTACAAAATGCCCGGCGGCGCGCCCTATCACCCTGCCGGCTTCATGACCTTTGTGGGTGCTTCGGCCATGGTCAATGGCAAGACCCAAGGCGTCTATCCTGCGGCCAAGGCGCTGCTCTCGGCTGTCTATGAAGGCGCGCTGGTCCCCTTCGACACCGCCATCAAGATCGAGGCGCGCTGGTTCACCAATGTCCTGATGAACCCTTCATCCAGTGCAATGATCCGCAGCTTGTTCATCAACAAAGAGGCGCTGGAAAAGGGTGCCAACCGCCCCGACGCACCAGACCAGAAGGTGAAAAAGGTCGGCGTCATCGGCGCGGGCATGATGGGGGCGGGCATCTCTTTGGTCTCTGCTTTGGCGGGGATCAATGTCGTCCTGATCGACAGCACACAAGAGGCCGCCGACAAGGGCAAATCCTATACCGCTGATTACATGGACAAGGGCATCGCCCGCAAGAAAGCCACAACCGACAAGAAAGAAGCCGTGCTTGGGCTGATCAACGCAACGACCGACTATACCGCCCTCGCGGGCTGCGATCTGATCGTCGAGGCCGTTTTTGAAGACCCCGCCGTCAAAGCAGAGGTCACGGCCAAGGTACAAGCCGTTACCGGCCCTGACTGCATCTTTGCGACCAATACTTCGACCCTGCCGATCACACAGTTGGCGAAGGCGTCGAACGACCCTGAAAAATTCATCGGAATCCACTTCTTCTCGCCTGTCGACAAGATGCTGCTGGTGGAAATCATCAAGGGCAAAAAGACCGGCGATGTGGCCGTCGCCAAAGCGCTCGATTATGTGCGCCAGATCCGCAAGACGCCGATTGTCGTCAATGACGCGCGGTTCTTCTATGCCAACCGCTGCATCATTCCCTACATCAACGAAGGAATCCGGATGGTGAAGGAAGGGGTCGAACCCGCGTTGATCGAAAACGCAGCCAAGCTGGTTGGCATGCCGCTGGGACCACTGCAACTGGTCGATGAAACCTCGGTCGATCTCGGCGTCAAGATCGCCAAAGCGACCAAGGCCGCGATGGGCGACGCCTATCCTGACGGTGAAGTGGATGAGGTACTGTTCTGGATGTACGACCAGAAACGTCTTGGCCGGAAATCGAACGCAGGCTTTTACGCCTATGACGACAAAGGCAAACGGCAAGGGCTCTGGGAGGGACTGGCCACGCAATACCCCGTTGCCGATACCCAGCCTGATCTGATCACCGTGCAGCATCGCCTGCTCTTTGCACAAGTCCTGGAGGCGGTACGCGCCTTGGAAGAAGGCGTGCTGGAAGACATCCGCGAAGGCGATGTCGGCGCGATCCTTGGCTGGGGCTTTGCGCCGTGGTCCGGCGGGCCGTTCAGCTGGCTGGACATGATCGGCGCACCCTATGCCGCCGAACGCTGTGACCAGTTGACCGCAGAATTCGGTGCGCGCTTCGCGACCCCTGATCTGCTGCGTGATATGGCCGACAAAGGGCAAGATTTCTACAAGCGTTTCGGACCAGCGGCAAAGGCGGCCTGAACCAAAGCGGCGCATCCCGTCACGGGGTGCGCCACCACGCACGCAGTGCAAAGCAAACCCTGATTGCGTATATTCCAAACAAGATCAGATGCTTGCACCGCAAACTACCCAGCGTACACAAAGAGATTTCTTTACACGGTCTGCGCAGTCAAAAGTTAGCTTTTAAGCTAACCAATTTCACGCAAGGCAATCACATCTTGCGCCGCGTTGCGATCAATGCACCCGACATGATGATCAGCCCCATCCCCAATAACCCAAGCGGCGGCACCGCCTGCCCCCACAAATACCACGCCCAACCGCTGGCGAAGATCAGCAACGAATACTCATAGACGGCGACCTGGCTTGCCTCGCCGATCTGGTAGCCCCGAAACAGAAAAACAATCCCGAGGAGCGCCCCAACCGCTTGGACCGCAATCCAGAACAGAAGATCGGTATTGAGCGGCATCCACCCTCGCGCCGCAAATCCATCAGGCCCCGATCCAGAGCCAGGCAAAAGCAGACAGCCAACCGCGCCCATAACAGTGAGCATCAGAAAAAAGCCAGCACTCAGCGACAGTGTCCCTTCGCCTTCGCACCACGCGCGGGTGGCAACAGCCCCGATTGCGTAAAGCAACCCGGCAAAGATCGGCAAGAACGCCACAAGGTCGAGTGCGGCAGGATCAGGGCGGATCACCAAAAGTGCGCCGACGAAACCAACGCAGATGGCAAAACCATGCAGGCCGCCGATACGTTTGCCCTGAAAGATCGCCGCAATCAGCGCCACAAACAGCGGAGACGTGAACAGACCGGCCACGACCACACCAATCGGCAGGATCGCCAGACAGCCAAAATAGATCAGCATTGACGTGGCCTGCAATGCGCTGCGCCCCAAGACCGCCACGGGTCGCTTGGGCCAGATCACACCGGAACCCAAAGCCGCGATAATCGCCAAGGCACAAAGCGCCATCGCCCCCCGCAGAAGGTGGAACTGCCACAGGGAACTGTCATGCGAGACATAAGGCACGAAGTTGTCGCTTAACCCCAATGTGGCCATGCCAGCCAGAATTGAGAGGGCCGCGCGGCCCGGGGCTGTGTCTTGTGTCATCAATGGGTCCTTGGACAGAATTCTCGCTTCCAAAGTCACGAACATGGCGCAATACTCAAGCCTCAAAGTGATGCTGCGTAAGGGGAACATTATGGGTTGGATGCGCGATGAGACGGGTTTGGGCAAACGGGCAGCAAACTATGTACCCCTGACGCCCTTGTCGCATTTGCAACGCGCTGCACTTGTCTTTGCGGATCGCGAGGCGGTTGTGTATGGCAAGACCCGCTACTCCTACGCCAAGTATTACCAGCGGGTGTCGCGTCTGGCCTCGGCCATAGCCAAGGTGGGCGTTCGCCCGGGCGACGTTGTCGCGACGCTCCTGCCCAATGTCCCCGCACAGTCAGAGGCCGCATTCGGCGTGCCCGCCTGCGGTGCGGTCCTCAATACGATCAACACACGGCTCGATCCCGATACGGTGGCCTATATCTTTGATCACGGTGAAGCAAAGCTGGCGCTCGTGGACAGCCAATTCCTGCCGCTGGCGATGGCTGCGATTGACCTCATGGAAGGACCAGCGCCGCTGATCATCGAAGTCCCCGATGATGCCGCCGGTGTGCATGCCTTGGGCGAGCAACAAAACTACGAGGATTTTCTGGCAACCGGTGATCCTGATTTCGCGTGGATTCTGCCAAAGGACGAATGGGAAAGCCTTGCCCTGAACTATACCTCCGGCACCACGGGCCGACCCAAAGGGGTCGTCTACCATCATCGGGGCGCCTATCTGATGACCATGGGCACGCCGATCAGCTGGGAGCTGCCACTGTTCATGCGGTACTTGCAGATTGTGCCGCTGTTTCACTGCAACGGCTGGAACCACACATGGATGATGCCTGCCTTGGGGGGGACTGTCGTGTGCTGCCGCGATATCTCGGCGGCGGCGATCTATAATGCCATCGCAGACGAAGGCGTCACCCACTTTGGCGGCGCACCGATTGTGCTGAATTTGATCGTGAATGCCAAAGACAAAGAGCGGCGCACATTCGACCATGTGGTCGAGGTCTTTACCGCAGGCGCACCCCCTGCCCCTGCAACACTTGCCGCAATCGGCAAACTGGGCTTCAACGTCAAACAGGTCTACGGTCTGACCGAAACATACGGCCATGTCACCGAATGCATCTGGGATACAGCGTGGAACGCGCTGCCCGACGAGGAACAGGCCGCGATCAAGGCGCGGCAGGGCGTCGCCATGCCGATGATGGAAGACGTGACCGTCGTCAATGAACAGATGGGCCAAGTGCCGCCCGACGGCATGACGCAAGGCGAGATTGTCATGCGCGGCAATGCGGTAATGAAGGGCTACCTCAAGAACCCTGAAGCCACCGAAAAAGCCTTTGCCGGTGGCTATTTCCATTCCGAAGACCTTGCGATCCAGCACCCTGACGGGTCCATACAAATTTCGGATCGGGCAAAGGACATCATCATATCGGGCGGCGAAAACATCAGCTCGGTCGAGGTCGAAGGCGCATTGATGCACCATGCGGCCGTGAACCTTTGCGCGGTTGTGGCCAAACCTGACGACAAATGGGGCGAAGTCCCCTGCGCCTTTATCGAACTGAAGGATGGTGCTGTGGCCGATGAAAGCGAAATCATCGCCTTCACCCGCGAGCGGTTGGCCGGCTTCAAATGCCCCAAGCGGGTTGTGTTTCAGGAACTCCCCAAGACATCGACCGGAAAAATCCAGAAGTTCGAGTTGCGCAAGCTGGCCAAGACGCTCTGACAGATCTTCGTGGCAAGCGGCCCAGAGGCGTGTCCCCTCCTTTCCGGCATGACATTGGCCGACGGGCGCGGTACCATTGCGCCAAAAGAGCAGTGGAATAGATGACAGCACTCGACCGATATGTGCGATTGGAAAGCGATGCGCTGTGGCGGGCTGGCACCGACGCACAGCGGCGCGATGTCACGATTTCCTTTGGCGATGCGACTTTGGTGATTGCTGATGGTGCGGGCCGTCCTCTGGCCCATTGGTCGCTCCCCGCGCTGATCCGTCAAAATCCGGGTGAATCTCCGGCAATCTATGCCCCGGATGACGAAGCAAGCGAAGTCCTGGAAATCGCCGACACGATGATGGTCGACGCCATCGAGGAAGTTCGCAAAGCGCTAGCCAAAGCACGCCCGCGACCGGGAAAGCTGCGTCATTGGCTGACCGGCGGAGTCATTCTGGCGACAATTGCGCTTGCTATCTTCTGGCTACCCGGTGCCTTGACCCGGCAGACCCTCGCCGTTGTGCCCTTGCCCAAACGGATAGAGATCGGCACCGCGATGCTGGGGCATATGCAAGCCCAGACGGGTGCCCCTTGCCGCTCGCCCCAAGCTGCGGCAGCGGCGACACGTTTGGCGCAGCGCCTTTTTGGGGCCGGTACAGCGATGCGAATTGTTGTGGTGCCGCAGCTTGCACAGGGGGCAGTAGCTTTGCCCGGTGGGTTGATCGTTCTGGACTATGGTGTCTTGCAAGGCTCCGATGATCCTGCTGCCGCCGCAGGCTTTGTTCTGGCCAGCCGTGCCGCCGTGATCCACATGGACCCGCTGGAAAGGCTTCTGCAAGAGGCGGGGCTTGGCGTGACATTCCGCTTGCTGACGACGGCCGAAATCCCAAGCAGCATCTTGCGGGACAACGCCCAAGCGCTGATGCAGGGAGAAGCGCCTTTGGCCGATCCGGATTTGCTGCGCAACCTGTTCGCGGCCGCGAGTATCCCGCAGTCCCCCTATCTGGCGGCGGCAGATGCCCGCACCGGCAGCATGCCAGAACTGGGCGATGACCCCATGCAAGGCCAGCCCGTGCCACTGATCCTGTCAGACAGCGATTGGGTCAGCCTGCAAAACATCTGCAACATTTAAGGCGGCTACTTAGTGCCAAACATCCGGTCGCCCGCATCGCCCAAACCCGGCACAATATAGCCCTGCGCGTTCAGATGACTGTCAATCGCGGCCGTCACGATCGGCACATCAGGATGTGCCTCTTGCATCCGCTTGATCCCTTCGGGGGCCGCCAAAAGACACAGGAACCGGATATTTGTCGCACCAGCTTTCTTGAGCAGATCAATCGCGGCAACCGAAGAGTTTCCGGTCGCCAGCATCGGATCAACGGCGATCACAAGGCGATCCTCCAACTCTGTCGGCACCTTGAAGTAATACTGGACCGGTTGCAGCGTTTCCTCATCCCGATAGAGGCCCACAAACCCCACACGCGCCGAGGGGATCAGTTCCAGCACACCGTCCAAGAGTCCGTTGCCGGCCCGCAGTATCGAGACAAGCGCCAGTTTCTTGCCGTCGATCACTGGGGCATCCATCGCCTGAAGCGGGGTTTCGATCCGGCGGGTTGTCATCGGCAACCCGCGCGTGACCTCATAGGCCAAAAGCTGGCTGATTTCGCGCAACAACTGCCGGAAGACGGCGGTCGAGGTGTCTTTCTGACGCATCAGCGTCAGCTTGTGTTGCACCAGCGGATGGGTGACGTGGGTGACGTGTTCGGTCATTGGGCAGGCTCCAGTCGTTTGGCCACGCGGGCGCGAGTCTCTTCATCGCAAAAAGCGGCAGCAAGGGCGGTTTCGTTCAGGGCTTTGAAATCGGCATCATCCCAGCCGAAAGTCCGATGCAGCATGTCGTATTCGGCGGTCATCGTTGTGTGGAAAAACGGGGGATCGTCTGTCGAGACTGTGACCTTCACGCCCGCATCGCGCAGCTTTGCAATCGGATGCGCGCCCCAACCCTTAACGGCATTCAAGACAACATTCGATCCGGGACAGACTTCCAGCACGATCCCTTTTTCGGCGATTTCAGACACCAGATCAGGGTCGCTGATCGCCCCGATCCCGTGCCCGATCCGTACAACATCAAGATCGCGGATCGTGTCCTTGACCATATCCGCCCCGCCCCATTCGCCTGCATGGCAGGTCAGCGGCATCCCCGCCTCGCGGGCCATGTCAAAACTGTAGCTGTAATCGCGCGGACGGCCCACCAGTTCACCCCCCGCCATACCGTAGCCGGTGATGAACCCGCCAAAGGTTTCAACCGCGCATTTCGCGGCGGGCTTGCAGGCCTCTGGCCCGAAATGGCGGATGCCTGTGACGATCCCTTTTAGCGTGATGCCGAACTTCGCCTCTGCCTCGGTTGCCGCTGTCTCCATCGCGGCGACATAGTCTTTCCACGCTGCCAGATCACCACCACCGCAGAAATCCGGCGAGACGAAGGTCTCCATATAGATCACGCCGTGGCTGGCCGTTTCAGCCAAGACGGCAGAGGTCAGACGATAGAAATCCTCGGGCGATTGCAGCACCGTGCAGGCTGTTTCGTAAATCTTGAGGAAATGGTCAAAATCCCGAAAGGCATAGCCGCCGTCCGCGTTGAAAATCCCGCTGATATCCAGCCGCTTTTCATGGGCCTGCTGCTTGATGAAGGCGGGGGGCGCGCAACCCTCCAGATGGGTATGCAGTTCAATCTTGGGTGTGCTCTTGAAAGTCATAGAAAACTGTTTCCTTCACCCGCGTAGGGCACGTTCAAATGGGCCGCGATACTGGCAGCGACATCGGTAAAGGCAAGCTGGCCCAGCGGTCTTGACCCGATCCCCTGTACCAGCACCGGCACCCTTTCGCGGGTGTGGTCGGTCCCTGCCCAGGTCGGGTCATTGCCATGATCCGCCGTGATGATCAACAGATCACCCTCCCGCAGCTTGGGCAGCAGGTCGGCCAAGGCCGCATCGAACCATTCCAGATGACGGGCATAGCCAGCCGCATCGCGGCGGTGCCCGTACTCGCTGTCGAATTCGACCAGATTGGCAAAGACAAAAGACCCATCCGCGGCCTCTTCCACCAGATCATTGATATGGCCCATCAGGGCCGCATCGCGCCCTTTGCGCAGATCATCAATACCGCGCATCGAGAAGATGTCACCGATCTTGCCGACCGCATAAACCTTGCGCCCCGCGTCATGGACATAGTCGCAAAGCGTTGGCGCTGGCGGGGCAATGGCGAAATCCTTGCGGTTCGCCGTGCGCGTGAAATGCCCCGGAGCGCCCGTGAAAGGACGCGCAATCACCCGCCCTACCTTCATCTCATGCAGCGCGGGGGCAAGCGTTTTGCAAAGCTCCAGCAACCGCGCGAGGCCAAAGCTTTCTTCATGGGCGGCAATCTGCAACACGCTATCGGCCGAGGTATAGCAAATCGGCCAGCCGGTTTGCAGATGGGCCTCTCCCTGTTCGGCGATAATCGCTGTGCCGGACGCATGGCAGTTGCCCAAGATACCGGTTGTGCCTGCGGTCGCACAGATGCGCGCTGTCAGATCTGCGGGAAAGGCGGGGGTCGTGTCAGGAAAGACGTGCCAATCCCAAGGCACCGGCACACCAGAGAGTTCCCAATGCCCCGATGGGGTATCCTTGCCCGGCGAGACCTCTGTTGCGGCCCCCCATGCGCCTGTCGGCACAGCGCCCAGCCCCGGTGCCTCTGCACCAGAGGAGAGCTTTACCGCCGCCCCCAAGCCAAGCCGGTCAAGCGTGGGTACATGCAGCCCCGCATCCCGCGCAATATGGGCGATCGTATTGGCCCCGGTATCGGGCAAATCACCGTTAAAGAACTGATCCGCATCGGGCGCGCCGCCAATGCCAACGCTGTCGATCACAATCAAGAATGCGCGCGGCATCAGGAGATCCCTTCAATGATCAGCGAGCCAAGGACCGGTGCCTCGCCAATCGTGATCGCGGCCTGCACAGCCATTGCTGCTTCCATCGCCTGATCCTCTGTGGCGGCATGCAGGACGCAAAGTGGCGCACCGCGCTCTACCTTGTCACCCAGACCGATCATTTCTGTGAAACCGACAGACGGATCGACATGGTCTGTTTCAACCCGGCGCCCGCCACCAAGCCCGACGACGGCAAGCCCCAAGGCTTCGCCGTCAATCGCCGTGATGTATCCGGCGGCTGGGGCCGTCACTTCGCCCACAACGGGGGCTTTGGGCAAATGGGTATGCCAGTCTTCGGCCATATCCGGAGGGCCGCCCAGCGCAGTGATCATCCGCGCAAAGCGTTCCATCGCGGCACCGGAACTGATGGCAACAGTCACGCGGTCGGCAGCATCCACAGGGTCTTGGCCCTGCATGACAAGAAGTTGCGCGCAAAGCGCCACCGTCAGATCATAAAGACGGGGGGCCGCGACGGTATTGCCCGCAAGCACCTCCATGCAGACCGCAACCTCGACCGCATTGCCCAGCGCAGGGGCCAGCGGTTCGTTCATATCGGTGATCAGCGCGGCAGTCTTGCAGCCTGCCCCATTGGCCGCATCCACCAAAGCATGCGCCAGGACGCGCGCCTCGTCGGGGGTCTTCATAAAGGCACCAGACCCGCATTTGACGTCCAGAATCAGGCTTTCCAGCCCTGCAGCAAGTTTCTTGGACAAGATCGAGGCGGTGATCAGATCGACACTTTCCACCGTCGCCGTCACATCGCGGATCGCATAAAGGCGGCGGTCGGCGGGGGCAATCTGTCCTGTAGCACTGACGATGGCACATCCCACGTCGCGCGTTACCTGCCGCAACTGGTCCTCGGTGACGTTGATATTGAGCCCCGGGATCGCTTCGAGTTTATCAAGGGTTCCACCGGTATGGCCCAGGCCACGACCCGAGATCATCGGCACATAAACGCCGCAAGCGGCCAAGGTCGGTGCAAGGATCAGTGACACGCAGTCACCTACGCCGCCGGTCGAGTGTTTGTCGACCACAGCCCCCGGCAAATCCCATGTCAGCACATCGCCGCTGTCGCGCATGCCTTGGGTCAGCGCCACGCGGCCCGCATCGGTCAGGCCGTTCAGCACGACAGCCATCGCAAACGCCCCGGCCTGCGCGTCGCTGACGGCCCCCGAAGCAAGACCCTGCGCAAACCACGCCAATGCATCCTGGCTGGGCGTTTGCTTGCGCCGCACCTGAGCTATGATCGCACGGGCATCCACCTTAGCTGCGGACCATATAGTCTGCGTCAAAGCTTCCGGGCAGCAGCGCGGCCACGGTAGTTTCCAAGGTCAGACCGTCGAGGGTTGTCAGGGTCACAACCACATCGCCTTGGGCAAATTCCGCAATCTTCTGGCGGCAGCCTCCACAAGGGCTGACGGGCTTGGGACTATCAGCGATCACGGCCATTTCGGTGATCGTGGTATCACCACCGGCCACCATCGCTGCAATCGCACCCGCTTCCGCGCAGGTGCCTTCGGGATAGGCTACGTTTTCAACGTTGCAGCCCACATAGACCGCGCCAGAGGCCGCTTTCAACGCGGCCCCCACCTTGAAATTGGAATAGGGGGCATGGGCGTTTTCACGGACAGCGCGGGCGCTTTCGATCAAGGACATTTGGGGCTCCGTCTAATGTGTCTTGCCAGAGTGTGACGGGACGCCCGCCGATGCAAGAGGCTAGCAGGTTGTCGTGAAATCACCGGGCAAAGCAACCTCCAACAACTCCAGATCATCTGAAGGGTCGGCATAGCGCGTCGCCATTCCCGGCGGGATCACGAAGGCATCTCCGGGGGCGAGGGCATAAGGGTCTTTGCCTTCACCCTCCAACGTCATCGTGCCTTCCATCACAAAGGTAAAATGGATGTCGGCATCATGACGCGCCCAGACCGGATCACCCGCCCCGCGCCGGATCACATTCACACCTGCGACGTCTTTGGTATTGGTCGCAATCGTCGTGTCACGCGAAATGAAGCCGGGCAGACGAGCAGCCTGCCACTCGGCCTTGGCCCCTTGGTTAAAGACAAACTTCTGCCCGTGCCATTCGCGATCCGGGCGCAGATGCGGGGTCGGCAAGGTCATATCGTGATCAATCGCGGTGATATGTTCCGCAGGCACACCGATTTCGATCACCTCGATCCCGTCAGAGGCTTCGAGCACGCGGTGCCGGATTTCGGGCGGCTGGATAAAGCAATCGCCAGCGGTCAGGCGGATCGGGGGACCCTGATCCTCGTAAACCACATCAACCCAGCCGCGATAACAAAAGATCAACTGGAACCCGACCTTGTGGAAATGCACCATATCGGGGACAGGGCCCCCATCGGGAATCCGGATGTGGCTTGCGATGATCGATCCGCCCAGACGGCTGGGGATCAGATCGCGGTATTGCATCCCTGCACGGCCGATCACCCAAGGGGCCTGATCGGCAAGGCGGCGCACGACAAAAGCATGATCCGTTTCGGGCAAGATCAAAGGCGGGTTCAGCGGATGCACCTCGACCCGCGTGCCACCCGGCGAGGTCAGCACCGTCGCGCCGTCCGCAAAGCCCGGATCGTCAGTCAATATCCGCAAGTCGGGGTTTACCCCGATACCCTGCTGCAACCTGACCCGCAGCCCATGCCCCGCATACACCGCCACCGCGGGATCATCAGCCGGATAGATCATTTCCAGCCGCATCCCTAGTATCCCGCCGAAAAAGCCAAGGTCGGCGCGCAGGTCGGCTGTGGACAGGCAGACTTCGGCCCGTATTTCATGCAAATCATTCATGACCGTCACAGTGTCTTTGCCCCGAATTATTTGCAAGAGCCGACAAAGCATGATTAATGGCAGCCAGCACTTTCCCTGACGGAAGGAAAATGGTTTAATATTAAACCATATTGGAGAAACGCCATGTCAGACGACGCAAAAGCCAGCCTGAGACAGGCCGCACTGGATTATCACAAGTTCCCCAAACCTGGAAAACTCGAAATCCGCGCGACCAAGCCGATGGCCAATGGCCGCGATCTGGCACGCGCCTATTCCCCCGGCGTCGCCGAAGCCTGTCTTGAGATCAAGGCCAACCCCGATACCGCCCGCGACTATACCTCGCGCGGCAATCTGGTGGCCGTGGTCACAAATGGTTCGGCGGTGCTGGGCCTTGGCAATATTGGGGCGCTGGCCTCCAAGCCGGTGATGGAAGGCAAGGCGGTTCTGTTCAAGAAATTCGCCAATATCGACTGCTTCGACATCGAGTTGAACGAATCCGATCCCGAAAAACTGGCTGACATCGTTTGCGCGCTTGAACC
>NZ_JANQTS010000074.1 GCF_030731595.1 Yoonia sp. | reverse complement strand
GGTTCGTCGTTCACCAGCACCGACATCTTGACCAGATTGTCGGTCTGATAGCCGGTCAAGGCATAGTCAAAGGACGCATAGCCCTTGGTCACCGATTTCAGGCGGTCGTAGAAGTCGAACACCACCTCGTTCAGGGGCAGGTCATAGACCACCATCGCGCGCGATCCTGCATAGGTCAGGTCCAACTGCACGCCGCGCCGGTCCTGGCACAGCTTGAGCACGTCGCCCAAGTATTCATCAGGCACCAGAATAGTTGCCTTGATCCGTGGTTCCTCAAGATGGTCCACATGGGTCAGGTCGGGCATGTCGGCGGGGTTATGCAATTCGGTCATCGTGCCGTCGCGCATATAGATGTGATAGACCACAGAGGGCGCTGTCGTGATCAGCTCGATATCATATTCCCGCTCGATCCGGTCGCGGATGACCTCAAGGTGCAAGAGCCCCAGAAACCCGCAGCGGAACCCGAACCCAAGCGCGGCAGAGGTTTCCATCTCGTGGCTGAACGACGCATCATTCAGCGACAGCTTGTCGATGGCGTCGCGCAGGTCTTCGAACTCGGAACTGTCCACGGGGAACAGGCCACAGAAGACCACAGGCTGCGCTGGCTTGAAGCCGGGCAGCGCCGTGTCTGTCCCCTTTTTCTCGGATGTGATCGTGTCACCGACCCGCGTATCGCGCACCTGCTTGATCGAGCCTGTGATAAAGCCAATCTCGCCCGGCCCCAGTTCGGCCACGTCCTGCATCTGCGGGCGGAACACACCGATCTTGTCGATCCCGTGCACAGCCCCGTTGGACATGAATCTCACGCGGTCGTTCTTCTTCATCACGCCGTCGATGACGCGGACCAGTACGACGACACCCAGATAGCTGTCATACCAGGAATCCACCAGCATCGCCTTGAGCGGGGCATCGCGGTCGCCCTTGGGCGCAGGCAGGCGGTGCACGATCGCTTCCAGCGTTTCCTTGATGCCGATGCCGGTTTTGGCAGATACGCGGATTGCCTCGGAGGCGTCCAGCCCGATCACATCCTCGATCTGGGCCGCGACCTGATCGCATTCGGACGCAGGCAGGTCGATCTTGTTCAGGACAGGTACGATCTCGTGGTCCGCGTCCAGCGCGTGATAGACGTTTGCTAGCGTCTGCGCCTCGACCCCTTGGGTGCTGTCGACAACCAAGAGCGATCCTTCAACGGCGCGCATGGACCGGCTGACCTCATAGGCGAAATCGACGTGACCGGGGGTGTCGATCAGGTTGAGCACATAGGCCTTCCCGTTTTCGGCGGTATAGTCGATGCGGACGGTGTTGGCCTTGATCGTGATCCCGCGCTCACGCTCGATATCCATAGAGTCCAGCAGTTGCGCCTTCATATCCCTCTCGGCCACCGTATTGGTGGACTGGATCAAGCGGTCAGCAAGGGTCGATTTCCCGTGGTCGATATGGGCAACGATCGAGAAATTGCGGATGTGCGATAGGTCTGTCATGAGCGATGGATATGGTGGGGATTTTGGTCCTCGTCAATGTAGATATTGCCACACTTCGTGACCGCATGTCGCAAGCAAATCAGCCCATTCGCCAATTGCATCCTGCCCCCACCCCCGTCATACTCTGCCCTAGGGGCACAACCTCAGTGGACCACCTGCGCAGACAGGGGCCGGACAAAGGGAAAACGATGCGGTATTTCTTGATGATCGGGGCTTTGGCGTCCCTTGCCGCCTGTGGTGGCGGTGGCCGTGGTGCAACCGGTGATATCTCGCAGGCGTGTTTGGCGGCAAATCGCAGTGCAGCCTCGCCTGCCCTGTGTTCTTGTATTCAACAGGTCGCAAACCAAAGTCTGTCTGGCAGCGATCAGGCCCGCGCGGCCACATTCTTTGACAATCCGCAACTGGCTCAGGATACGCGCCAATCCGACCGCCCGGGCGATGAACGCTTCTGGACCCGCTACCGGGCCTTCAGCGATCTGGCCTCCGAGATATGTCAGCCAGCAGGCGTCTAGCTGCTGTCTCGATGATGTCGAGCGCGCCATCGAAGTCGCGCGTATAATACGGGTCGGGGACATCCTTTTCTGCCATCAGCCGCACCTGCGTCAGATTGCCCGCAGGCCGAAGCCTTTCGATATCCGCCTTGTTTTGCCGGTCCATCGCCACGATCAGATCAAAACGCGCGAAATCGGCAGCGGTGAATTGGCGGGCCTTCAGACGGCTCAGGTCAATCCCCCGGTCACGGGCCGCCGCCTGCATCGGCCCATAGGGTGGATCCCCCACATGCCAGCCCCCCGTCCCTGCACTATCCAGTGTCAGCTCCGGCGCAAGGTGGCGCATAATCCCTTCCGCTGCCGGTGAGCGGCAGATGTTGCCAAGGCAGACAAACAAGATACGCATGCGTCTAAATCTCCCCGTTTAGATATCGAGAGCAGCTCCCGTTAGAGAGGCGAGCATATCAGACAGCGGGGTGTTGGGCTATTGCGCCAGATGGTCCCTAACGGTGCGCTTGGGGCTGGACCTTTGCCTGTGGCCGGATAACAAAGACGCATGAGCAAAACCCGCGATATTGCCGCTTTGGCCAAGGGTGTGCAGGCGGGCGACCGCCGGGCGCTGGCGCGTGCGATCACACTGGTTGAAAGCGGCCGGGCCGATCACCGGATGCAGGCACTGGAACTCCTTGCCGCTCTGGGCACGGAAAAACAGGCCCTGCGCATCGGTATGTCCGGCACGCCGGGCGTTGGCAAATCCACCTTTATCGAAAGCTTTGGCCTGATGCTGACGGGGATGGGCAAGCGCGTCGCGGTGCTGGCGGTTGATCCGTCATCATCCCGCTCGGGCGGGTCGATCCTTGGCGACAAGACGCGGATGGATCATCTGGCGCGCGACCCACAGGCCTTTATCCGCCCCTCACCCAGCCAGACCCAACTGGGCGGCGTGGCGCGGCGTACCCGCGAGGCCGTCGCGCTGTGCGAGGCCGCAGGCTTTGACGTGGTTCTGATCGAAACAGTGGGCGTCGGGCAGTCAGAAACGGTGGTTGCGCAAATCGCCGATCTTTTTGTGCTGCTGCTTGCGCCCGCAGGCGGGGACGAATTGCAAGGCGTCAAGCGCGGCATCATGGAGATGGCGGACCTGATTCTCGTGAACAAGGCGGATGGCGATCTCAAGGCGCAGGCGACGCGGACCTGTGCCGATTATGCAGGCGCCCTGCGGCTTTTGCGGAAAAGGGCGCAAGACCCAGAGGGGTTTCCCAAAGCGATGACGGTTTCAGCCCTGCAAGCCTATGGCCTGCAAGCGGCATGGACCGAAATGGAAACGCTGGCGCAATGGCGTCAGGACACGGGCGTTTGGGCGCAAACCCGACAGATGCAGGCAAACTACTGGTTCACACAGGATGTGCGCCAGGGATTGGTGCAGCTTTTGCACGATGACCCGCAAACCGCCGCGCGGCTGGAAATTGCACAAGCCGCTGTCTCGGCCGGACGGTTGTCACCCAGTGCAGCAGCAGCGCAGGTCCTGGACCCTTTGAAAGATCGCCTGCGCAAGGGCGGTGAATAGGTTGTGAGCATCATCGCGGCACGATAGATCGTGAAATCATCGGTGAACCGGGTTGACGGGCCAAAGGAATCCGCCTATCTCGCGCTGATCTTATTGACGACCCTGCGGATGTGGGGTTCAACCCCGTATCACAGGATGTCCCGCCAACCGGGTGGGTGATATCCAAAGGACAAGGAAGACGCTCATGTCGCGCCGTTGCGAACTGACTGGAAAAGGCCCGATGTCTGGCAACAATGTCAGCCACGCCAAGAACCGTACCCGCCGCCGCTTTTTGCCAAACCTGCAGGACGTGACACTCATGTCCGACGTGCTGGGCCGGTCGTTCAAGCTGAAAATTTCCAATGCTGCCCTGCGCACTGTGGATCACCGCGGTGGTCTGGATGCGTTCATGGCGAAAGCCAAGGAAGCAGAGCTTTCGGCAGAAGCGCTGAAAATCAAGAAAGAGATTGCAAAAGCGACAGCCGCTTAAGCACGCGCTCAGCAGAATTTTGAAGACCCGGCAGCCGCAAGGTTGTCGGGTTTTTTCGTTTGGGGGCGACAAGCGAAAGCCTACCTTACGCCTTCTGCGCGGGGGTCTGCGTCACGCGGTACCTGCGTTGATGTAACGTGGGCCTTGACCCACCCCCATCCGTAACACAGACACATCTGATGACTGCCCTGCCCATCGACCCCATCCTGCCCGAACTGATGGCGGCTCTCGCCGCCCAAGGCCGCGCCGTGCTGCAAGCCCCGCCCGGCGCGGGCAAGACCACCCGCGTCCCCCTTGCGATGCTCAAGGCGGGTCTGACGACAGGCAAGATCATCATGCTCGAACCGCGCAGGCTGGCGGCCCGTGCTGCGGCTGAACGGCTCGCCGAAGGCTTGGGTGAACGCCCGGGCCAGACGATAGGCTACCGCATGCGCGGTGACAGCAAAACCGGCAGCCGGATCGAAGTTGTGACCGAAGGCATCCTGACCCGCATGATCCAGAGTGACCCTGACCTCAAAGGCATCGGCGCGGTGATCTTTGACGAATTCCACGAACGCTCGCTGAATGCCGATCTGGGACTGGCCTTGGCCTGGGAAAGCCGTGCGGTGCTCCGGCCGGACCTCATCATTCTTGTGATGTCCGCGACGCTCGACGCAGCCCCGGTCGCCGCGATGCTGGATGATGCCCCGATTGTGACCTCGCAAGGGCGGTCCTATCCGGTGACAACCCACTACCTTGACCGCGCGATTCCAAAGGGTACCCGGCTCGAGACCGCAACCGCCGATCTCGTGATACAGGCCGCAGCCCAGACCGCAGGCGGTGTCCTTGTCTTCCTGCCTGGCGAGGGCGAAATCCGCCGCGTCGCGGCCAATCTGGCAGGGCGCTTACCTGCTGATTGTGAGGTCAGACCACTTTACGGCGCCCTGCCCTTTGCCGACCAGCGCAAAGCCATAGCACCCGTGACACGGGGCCGCAAAATCGTGCTTTCGACCTCCATCGCCGAAACCTCGCTGACGATCGAGGACATCCGCGTCGTCGTCGATGCGGGGCGTGCGCGGCGCGCGCGGTTTGACCCCGGCTCTGGCATGTCACGGCTGGTCACGGAACGGGTCAGCAAAGCCGAAGCCACCCAGCGCGCGGGCCGCGCAGGTCGGGTCGCACCCGGTGAGGCCTTTTGCCTCTGGACCAAGGGCGAAAACGGCGCTCTGCCCGCCTTTGCCCCGGCCGAGATCGAGGCGGCTGATCTGGCAGGCCTGGCGCTCGAACTCGCCGCATGGGGCAGCGACGATCTGGCCTTTCTGACCCCGCCCCCCGCAGGTGCGTTGGAAGAAGCCCGCAATCTGTTGCGCGGTTTGGGCGCAGTCGACGCCGCGGGCCGCATCACCCCGCATGGCCGCGCTCTGGCCGCGCTACCACTTCATCCACGCCTTGCGCATATGCTGCAAGTTGCGGGCAAACAGGCCGCACCCTTGGCCGCTCTTCTGGCCGCCCGCGATCCTTTGCGCGGCGCGCCCGTCGATCTGGCGTTGCGTATCGCAGCCGTCGCAGGGCGCGATCATGGCCCCGGAACTGCCAATCACGCCGCCATTGCACAGATCAAGGCGGAAATCCCGAGGCTTGCCAAAGGCTTGGCCGATGGCCCGCCCTTGACGCTTGGCCAGCAGGCCGCATTAGCCTACCCCGACCGCATCGGCTTGCGCCGCAAGGGCGACGACCCGCGTTATGTCTTGTCAGGTGGCAAAGGCGCCGTGATGGATCATGCGGATCCTTTGGCGGGGCAGCGCCTGATCGTGGCCACCGACCTTGACGGCGACACGCGCGAAGCACGGATCAGACAGGCGGCGACCTTGACCGAACGCGAGCTTCGTGCGGTTTTCAGCGACCAGATCGCATGGCAGGACGTATGTCATTGGTCCAAGCGCGAAGGCCGGGTTCAGACCCGCCAGCAAGAATGCTTTGGTGCTTTGGTGCTGGACGATCGCGTCTGGCCAGACGCCCCGCCCGCGGCGGTGGCCGCAGCAATGCTGGACGGCGTGCGTCAACTTGGCCTGCTGCCCTCGGCTGCGGCAAACCGGTTTCGGGCGCGGGTCGCGCTGGTCGAAGCTCTGCCGGCTATGGATGACGCCGCACTATTGGACAGCCTTGAAGACTGGCTCTTGCCGCATCTGTCCGGTGTGCGCACAACCGAAGACTGGAAAAGGTTCGATATACTGCCCCCGTTGCAAGCCATGCTGACGTGGGAGCAAACGCAAATTCTCGATCGCACAGCCCCGCCGCATTTCGAAACGCCGCTCGGTCGGAAAATCCCCATTGATTACGATGGCGAAGCCCCCGGCATCACCCTGCGCCTGCAAGAGATGTTCGGCGTCACGCAGCACCCCGTGGTTGGCAAGACGCCGCTGCGGATCACGTTGCTGTCGCCCGGACAAAAGCCGGTGCAAGTTACCCAAGACATCGTCGGCTTCTGGGCCACCTCTTACGACGACGTAAGGCGTGACATGCGCGGGCGTTATCCGCGCCACCCTTGGCCCGAAGACCCGACCCAAGCCGACCCGACATTGCGCGCCAAACCGCGTTCGCAAGGATGATTTGCGCTCTGATTCGGTTTGTGTTAAAAGAAACTCAATAAAAATAGCCTATTGGCAGGTATCATGAGCACTCTCGACCGATCTTTCTGGACGGGCCTTTCAATCCGTGTTGTCGACGCTGACGCAATTTTGCAGGTCGGCGCGCTTTGCCTGCGACAAGGCAAGGCAGAGCAAGAGGTGCTTTTGGTCAAATCCTCGCGTGGCCGCTGGATCGTTCCAAAGGGCTGGCCAATGGATGGCCATACCGATGCCGAAACGGCAAAGCTGGAAGCATGGGAAGAGGCGGGTGTGCTGAAGGGTAAGATCAGCAAGGCACCGATCGGTGGCTATGTCACCGAAAAGCGGTTTGATGATGGCCGGACGGTGCCTTGTCATGTGGCTGTCTATCGCATTGACGTCAAAGAAATGGCAAAGGCCTATCCAGAGGCGGCGCTTCGCAAGCGCAAATGGATGTCGCTGAACGATGCCGTCAGGAAGGTTGATGATTCCGGCCTGAAAGCATTGCTTAAATCGCTGCTTTGACAGCGATGTCGTAGCGGTACGCGCCCGACGGCAAAGCGGTTCTGGACGACAGCGCCTGAACCAGACAGAAACAAGACATATCCGCCGGTGGGGGTGGTTCAGGCGCTGCTCGGTCTCGCGACCGAACAGGAAGCCTAAGGCTACACTAGTTAACGAATTGTTAAGATTTGCCTGCGGTTCAGAGACCCAGACAATAGCGCATGATCGCCTTTTGCGCATGCAACCGGTTCTCGGCCTCGTCAAAGATCACCGAATGCGGGCCGTCCATGACGCTGCTGGTCGCCTCGTCATCGCGGTGGGCGGGCAGGCAATGCATGAACAAGGCATCATCTTTGGCCTTGGCCATCAGCGCATCGTTGACCTGATAGCCCCGCAGCTGGTTGTGCCGCCTCTCGCGGGCGGATTGCGGGTCATGCATACTGACCCATGTGTCGGTGACCACAAGATCGGCACCCTGCACCGCCTCGTTGGGGTCGCGCACGATGGTATAAAGCCCGTCCAGCGCTGGTTCGGGGTCAAGCGGCGGCGGGCCGGTAAAGACCAGATCAAATTCAAACTGCTTGGCCGCATGGGCAAAGCTTGCAAAGACGTTGTTGCCGTCGCCGGACCAGACGACCTTTTTGCCCTTGATCGGGCCGTTGTGTTCCTCAAACGTCATGATATCGGCCATGATCTGACAAGGGTGCGTACGATTGGTCAGGCCGTTGATGACGGGGACAGTGGCATATTCGGCCATATCCAGCAGCGTTTGCTCTTCAAATGTGCGGATCATGATCAGATCGACATAACGCGACAACACACGCGCGGTGTCGGCGATCGTCTCGCCATGGCCCAACTGCATGTCTGCCCCTGACAGCACCATTGTCTGTCCACCCATCTGGCGCACGCCCACATCAAAAGAAACGCGCGTGCGGGTCGAAGGCTTTTCAAAGATCAGCGCCACCATATGCCCCGCCAAGGGCTGGTCGGCATCCAATGTGCCTTTCGGTTTGCCAGCGCGCGCGGTTTTCATATCACGGGCGCTGTCAATAATCCCCCGCAAGGCATCCGTCGGCGTGATATTGATATCAAGAAAATGGTTCATCGTTTTCGCTTTATTTGGGCCAGTCGCATGGCGGGAATGTCAAAGGTGAGTCATCACTTGGACGAGGCGGCCGTCTCGGGTTGGCGCAAGACGCCGCTTCATAAAGCCCGCCTTTGTATAGACGCCAATCGCATGGGTATCGGTGGTGTTCGGGGCAACAGCAATCATCGGATATTTCAAGCGCAGATCGCGCACATGCGCGTCCACATAACCGGCCGCATGGCCCTGCCCGGTAAAGTTCTCATCGCCTACAAAGGTTGACAGCACCCGCGTCGCGGGCGGCAGGTCCGCGTATTGCGGCATCCCAAAGCTGCGCGCATCATGGTCGTGCAGATAGGCAAAGGGGCGGTCAATCAGGCTGACCACCCACATGTTGATCTCTTGGTTGTTCATATCTTGCTGCATCAACGCAACTTGCTGTTCCGCATCGGGCCACCAGATTTTGACATGTGCCGTCTGGAGCCAGCGGCGCATCAAAGGCAGGTCAGCCTCGGTCAATCTGCGGAACGTGTAGTTACGCATTGGCCTCCTTTACCGCAGAGGCGGCCGCAGCAAGCCGGTCAACCGCTGCCCCGATGTCTGCGTCATCAATGTTGAGTGCCGGCAAGAGCCGAATAACATTGTCAGCCGCAGGAACGGTCAGCACGCCTTCGGCATAACCTGCCGCGACCACATCGGCATTAGAGGCCTTGCACTTCAGGCCAATCATCAGGCCCGATCCGCGCACCGCTTCAAAAACCTCCGGATAGGCTGCAACCAGCCCTTCCAGTTTCTGCCGCAGCAGGCCCGCTTTGCGGTTCACCTCGGCAAGGAATGCGTCATCGCTGACGATCTCCATCACCTGTGCCCCCACAGCACAAGCCAGAGGATTGCCGCCATAGGTTGAGCCATGCGTCCCCGCCGTCATGCCAGAGGCCGCGTTCTCGGTGGCGAGTACCGCTCCCAGCGGAAAGCCCCCGCCGATCCCTTTGGCGACCATCATGATATCGGGCGTGATCCCCGCCCATTCATGCGCAAAGAGCTTGCCTGTCCGGCCCATGCCGCATTGCACTTCATCGAGGATCAACAAGATACCATGTTCATCGCACAGATCGCGCAGCCCTTTGAGGCAAACATCAGGCAGCGGACGAATGCCGCCTTCGCCCTGCACCGGCTCCACCATGATTGCAGCGATCTTGTCTGTTGCCGCAGCTTGCAAAGCAGCATGGTCGCCAAATTCCAGATGGGTGAAACCCGGCAGCAACGGGCCAAACCCTTTGGTCATCTTCTCGGACCCTGCCGCAGCGATCCCCGCGCTTGACCGTCCGTGGAACGACCCCGTGAAGGTGATGATCTCGGTCCGGTCGGACTGTCCCTTGTCGTACCAGTATTTGCGGGCCATCTTGACCGCCAGTTCGCAGGCCTCGGTGCCGGAATTGGTAAAGAACACTGTGTCGGCAAAGGTCTTTTCGACCAATGCGTCGGCCAGTTTCTGTTGCGCCGGAATGTTATACAGGTTCGAGACATGCCAAAGCGCATGGGCCTGCGTGGTGAGCGCAGCAACAAGTGCGGGATGGGCATGGCCCAAGGCATTCACTGCAATCCCTGCACCCAGATCCAGAAAGCGGCGCCCGTCGGCTTCCGTCAGCCAGGAACCATCGCCTGACACAAAGGTAAGCGGCGCGCGTGAATAGGTTGGCAGAATTGATGCGATCATGGCGATCATCCTTAAGCATAGGACAGATTGGTGCAGGACCAAACCGAGGGTGTCAATAATATTAGAGATTTATGAAAGACGTGACGAAAGGCGGCGCAAAATCAGCGTCGGCGTCGGCTGGAATATGTCAAATGCGTTTTCATAAGCCGGTCTTAGCGCAATTGGTCAGGCGATGAAAGACCATTTGCGCCGTGCAAGAGTGCGGACTGTGCACCATGACGCAGCCATCTTTCTCCGGACCTGCGCACAGCGCGCCGCAGACCGATGGCAGAGCAAGCCGTTTCCACAATTTCACCTTGATTGACGCCGGACGGTCGCAGCGCAAACAAGGCAGGCCTTCACATCGGTCATCGGGATGGCAGACACGGCCTTGTCCGCGGCAAAGCATCGCATAGCCACGCCTTTCACCACACTATGCAGAAAATAGTCAGGCCGATTGCATCAAAGTATTGTCATATATCATTTTTTTCTGCCGCAGCGACGGGATGAATATCCTTGGAGCCAGGACACATCCGCGCAAAGTCTTGATTACAGCCATCTCTGAACAGCGGATAGCGGCTTAAATATCTGCGGCCCGGCACTACATAAGAAAAGGTCAAAATCCAGCCATGTTTCTACGTTAGGCGCCTCTTGATGAACAAAGTTTACCAATTTCGCCGCGCGCCCAGCAGGGGGGCTATGTGGCTGGCCATGGCCGCGGTCACAATGCTTTTGGCGACAGTCGTGCTGAATGAAGCCTATCATCTGATGTGGCTTCTTTGGGTCTCTGGCGCGATCACTTTGGCCTGGATGCTCTTGCCCAAGCAAATCGCCGGTATTCGTGTTGATGACGAACATCTCACCCTTTCGGCGTGGCGCAATCCACGCCCGATCCCGCTTGACGATATCGCCTATTTGCAGGTCACCGAGGAAAGTCTCGAAACCCAAGTGTCAATCGTGTTCAAGAACGGGGATGTGCAGGGCATCTTTGCCGGTGATCTCCCTGATCTGGACACGCTCATCAACGTCATGGCCCAGCGCGGAATTCCTGTCCGGGATGTCTTTTGAACCGTCAGGCCTTGAGCCGATAGCCGGTCCGCATCCATCGCAGACAAATCCCCAGCACAACAACACAAGCCGTGCCGACCACTGAAAGCCCCAGCCACGGGCTGCTGTCACTCACACCGATCATGCCAAAACGCACCCCGTCAATGATATAGAAAAACGGGTTGGCATGGCTCATGGCTTGCATCAGGGGCGGAAGCGCCTCGATGGAATAAAATGTGCCTGACAGGAAGGCCAGTGGTGTCACCAGAAAGTTGGAGATAGCCGAGAGTTGATCGAACTTATTGGCGTATATTCCGGCGATCATGCCCAATCCGCCCATCAGAACTGACCCCAACAGGACAAAAACAATCACCCAAAGCGGGTTTTGCATCCCCACACCCAAAAAGACCGCTGACCCAACTGCAATGACAATGGCCACCAGCGCTCCGCGCGCGACAGCCCCCCCGATATAGCCCGTGACCAGTTCCGCAGCGGAGAGGGGCGGCATCAGCGTGTCAACGATATTGCCTTGGACCTTGGCCGAAGCAAGGCTGGAAGAGGTATTGGCAAAAGCGTTCTGGATCACCGTCATGGTCAGAATACCGGGGGCCAGAAAGACCATAAAAGGCACACCCATCACATCACCGCGCTGGCCACCGATGGCAATTGTAAAGATCATCAGGAAAAGCCCTGCGTTGATCAACGGTGCCATGACCGTCTGCGACCAGACATTCATGAACCGGCTGACTTCACGCCGCATCAATGTCCAAGTGCCCAGCCAGTTCACCCGGCCAAAGCGGCGGACTCCCATTTGGATTGGTTCTGCCATGTGATTTATCCTTCGCTCTGGTGTCGGACATATCCGATTGCCACGAAATGGCCAGCCCCCTAGCCAGGGCGGTCGCAGGGGTTTACCCTTTTGCGGACAACCAGTGCGGAGCAGAAATGCGGTCTATTCTTTCAGTCTTCTTCAGCATAGTGGCCATCAGCGCAGCAGCGGACAGCATCGCCCCGACCTTCCCCGCCCTTTACAGCGTGACCGGGGTAGAGGCCGACGATCACCTGAACATTCGGGCCGCACCGGATGGCGTGTCAGAGATCATTGGGCAACTGGCAAATGATGCCACCGATGTCGAAGTCTTCGCACTCAGCCGCAAAGGGCAATGGGCGCTGCTGAATAGCGGCGAAACCTCAGGCTGGGTCGCGCTGCGGTTTCTTGTGCCACAGCCAGAAAGCCGCAATGCGCTGGGGCTCCCCAATGGCCTTGTCTGCTCTGGCACCGAGCCGTTCTGGGACATGCGATTTCTTGACGAAGGGGCGCTGACATTGCGCACACCGGAAACTGAAACGCAGCATGCGCTCGTGTCGACAGCACCTTCTGCTGACTATGTGCGGATCGCCGAAACCGGATACCGGTTTGTGTGGCAATCCGAACCGGGGGATGTGACGGCGCATATCCTGCCGGGACACTGCTCTGACGGGATGAGCGACCGCACCTATGGGCTGCACTACATCGACAACCAAGGCCCGCGGGTCGGCTGTTGCAGCCTGCGATAACCGGCGTGCTATGGGCAAACTTGCGACAAGACACCAGAACTTGCGCAAAAGGCGCAGCATTGCCTTCACATCACCTGCGGCAATGACTAGTATGCACAGATCAAGATGATCGGTCCGATCCCCAGACGGGTATCCGGCCAACTAAACCAAAGGAATCCATATGTCCTGGACAGACGAGCGCGTTGAGACGCTCAAAAAGATGTGGGGCGAAGGCCAGTCGGCCAGTCAGATCGCCAAGGAACTGGGCGGCGTGACCCGCAATGCGGTGATCGGCAAGGTACATCGCTTGGGCCTGTCCAATCGGGCCGGCGCTGTTGGAGCCGCGCCGACAAAGACCGCGCCAAAGGAAAAACCAGAGGTCGCGGCAAAACCTGCGGCAAAACCTGCACCGAAGGCAAAAGCCGCACCTGCCGCGCCCGCCAAGGAAGAACTCGAGCTGGACGAAAACGGCATTCCGATTTCTGCCGCACGCCGTGCGATCATTCCGGCGGGCCAGCCTTTGCCACCGCAGCCTTCGGCGAATGAAATCAGCCCGGAAGCATTGGCCAAGGTCAACGAAATCGAAAAGACCGCAAAGCGGATCAGCCTGATGGAATTGACCGAGAAGACTTGCAAATGGCCTGTGGGCGATCCGGCCACAGATGATTTCTGGTTCTGCGGTCTGGCCGTGCAGCAGGGCAAACCCTATTGCGAGGCGCATGTGGGCGTGGCCTTCCAGCCGATGTCATCGCGGCGCGACCGGCGGCGGTAAGATCGGGGTAAGGTGAATCATGATCCACCTTAGGTTCGCAATGGCCGCCCCCTGAGGGCGGCCTTTTTCTTTGGGCGGCGCAAGCGCCACACCCCATTCCCAAGACCCGCGCCCCGCGCTATACGCGCGCCATGACCCAGAACCCGCCATCACTCCGCCCCGACCTTGCCCGCGCGCAAGTCACCGACACCCGCCGCGCAGGCCAGCCGACCATCGGCATGGTCAGCCTTGGCTGCCCCAAGGCACTTGTCGACAGCGAACGCATCCTGACCCGCCTGCGAGCCGAAGGTTACGCAATCTCGCCGGACTATGCCGGAGCCGAGGCGGTGATCGTCAACACCTGCGGTTTCCTTGACAGCGCCAAAGCCGAAAGCCTTGATGCTATCGGCGAGGCGCTCAAGGAAAACGGCCGCGTCATCGTCACCGGCTGTCTGGGTGCCGAACCCGATTATATCCGCGAACACCACCCGCAAATTCTGGCCGTCACCGGCCCGCACCAATACGAACAGGTGCTGGATGCGGTCCATCTTGCCGTACCGCCCAGCCCTGACCCGTTTATCGACCTTCTGCCCGCGACAGGTGTGTCACTGACCCCGCGCCACTACAGCTATCTGAAGATTTCCGAGGGCTGTAACCACAAATGCAAATTCTGCATCATCCCCGATATGCGCGGGCGTCTGGTGTCACGCCCCGCCCATGCGGTGCTGCGCGAGGCGGAAAAGCTGGTGCAGGCGGGGGTCAAGGAGCTGCTGGTGATCTCTCAGGATACCTCGGCCTATGGGCTGGACCGCAAGTATGACCTCAACCCGTGGCAGGACGGCGAGGTGCGCAGCCATATCACCGACCTGACCCGCGCACTGGGGCAACTCGGCGCTTGGGTGCGGCTGCACTATGTCTACCCCTACCCCCATGTGCGCGATCTGATTCCGCTGATGGCGGACCCATCAAACGGAGTCCTCCCCTACCTCGATATCCCGTTCCAGCATTCCCACCCCGACGTGCTGCGGCGCATGGCGCGGCCAGCGGCGGGTGCGAAAACGCTGGATGAGATCGCGGCGTGGCGGGCCATTTGCCCTGATATCACCCTGCGGTCCACCTTTATCGTGGGCTACCCGGGCGAGACCGAGGCCGAATTCCAGCACCTGCTGGACTGGCTGGACGAGGCGCAGTTGGATCGTGTGGGGTGCTTCCAATACGAGAATGTCGCGGGCGCACGCAGCAACGCCCTGCCCGACCATGTGGCGGCAGAGGTCAAACAGGACCGCTGGGACAGGTTCATGGCCAAGGCACAGGCGATCTCGGAGGCCAAGCTGGAAGCCAAAGTGGGCCGCACGCTGGAAGTGATTGTGGACGACATCGACGAAGACGGCATCGCGACCTGCCGGACATGGGCCGACGCGCCAGAGATCGACGGGAATTTGTTTATCGACGAAGGGGCCGAGGGCTTGGCCGTGGGGGATATCGTCAGCGTTGTTGTGGAGGAAGCGGGGGAGTATGATTTGTGGGGTCAACGCCGATAAAGAAACTCTCCAGTGGAGCGTTTCCACGATGAACGGGCGAAGCCCAAACTCAAGTTTCGTTTGCTTACGTTTCTAAGACAGAAAGGCTGTGACCTCCACTTGTCAGCGTTTCGTGAAGCTCAATTCCAGCGGCCTCTAGCAAGGCGTTCCAAATTGCGGCTTCATCTTCTCGGCATCGATTCATGAAATCCTGTTGAACAGATCTCTCCCACTGCCCCTTAAGTGCATCCCACACATCTGGTTCGATATCAGTGACTTTGGTCTCATCGACGATCTCAGGTTTGCCATGGGCAAGCGTATCGCGAAAGCGCTTTAGCTGTGCAATGGTTTGGAGCGGTCGCTCCGACCAGTCGATATTCAAATTCAGTGTCTTTCTGAGAAGGTCAATTTTTTCACGAAGGTTGGTTCTTTCGGGCCAACCATCCTGAAGAGTCTTCCAACCCACAAAATTTACCTTTGCCTCAATGCTGAAGGCGCAGAAAACGAGTGATGCCATCATATCAAGCGCAAGGCCTTCCCTTTTTCCGCTCTGAACCTTCGTGTTTGCAATGTCTTGGAAATGCCAAGCACAGGTCGATAGCTCATTGTGTATGAAACGTTCGGCAGTAATACGAACCTCATATTTCTTGCTCAATTCTCAGCCTCCATCGCAGTGAATCCCTATTCCATAGTATGTTGAAGTTCCCGCCCGGCATAGCCG
>NZ_JANQTS010000073.1 GCF_030731595.1 Yoonia sp. | reverse complement strand
TGATGCCGCACCTGCATCTGTCGCTGCAACATGGCGACGACATGATCCTCAAGCGGATGAAGCGGCGTCACCTTCGCGATGATGCGATCCGGTTCTGCCAAGAGGCCCGCAAGCTGCGGCCTGACATGACCTTTGGGGCGGATATCATCGCAGGTTTCCCGACCGAGACTGATGCGATGTTTGCCAACTCACTGGCTTTGGTGGCAGATTGTGACCTGACATGGTTGCACGTCTTTCCCTATTCGCCCCGCCCCGGCACACCAGCGGCCAGGATGCCGCAAGTCAACGGCAAGATGATCAAGGAACGTGCAGCCGCACTCCGTTTTGCCGGTGCCGCGCAAGTGGATCAACATCTCAAAACGCAGACAGGACGCACCCATCATATCCTGATGGAAAACGCCCGTATGGGCCGGACCGAACAATTCACCGAAGTCGTCTTTGCCAGCGACCAGCCCGAAAGCCAGATCGTGACCGCACAAATCACAGGGTTTGCGGGCAGCCAACTGACCGCCTAACCTTCTTTCGAGCTTAAATATCCCCGCCGGAGGCATCCAGACCGTGCAACAACGCCCCATCCTTTGGACATTCAGGCGCTGCCCCTACGCCATGCGCGCCCGCCTTGCGATTGCGTCCAGCGGTCAAGCGGTGGAAGTGCGGGAAATCCTGCTCAAGGACAAACCCGCCGCATTCCTTGCCGCATCTCCGAAAGGGACAGTACCTGTACTGGTTGACGGCGAGACGGTCATCGAAGAAAGCCGCGATGTCATGCTTTGGGCGCTGGGCCGCAATGATCCCGAGCGCTGGCTGGATATGCCTGCCGATGGCCTTGATTTGATCGACACATGCGACGGGCCCTTCAAGCAGGCCCTTGATCATACAAAATACGCAGTCCGCTTTCCCGACCGCGATGAAACAGCCGAGCGGGCCAAGGCACTGGTGTTCCTGAACAGCTTGAATGACAGATTGCAGCAATCACCCTTCTTGATGGGCCCGCAACGCACGCTCGCGGATATGGCGATTCTGCCCTTTGTGCGCCAGTTCGCAAATACGGATCGCGCATGGTTTGACGCACAGGACCTAGCAGCTGTTGCACAATGGCTCGACGACTTTCTCGCCTCAGACCGTTTGCATGAGGTCATGACGAAATATCCACCTTGGCAAGACGGTCAGGATCAGGTCTTGTTTCCATAAATACGCAACAAGGACACATCGACCATGCAACTCTTGATCTCTCCTGCCTCACCCTTCGTGCGTAAAGTGCGTGTTCTGCTGCGTGAAGCGGATCTGCTGGGCACGGTCGAAGAAGTCACCGTGTCCACTTCACCTCTCAACTCGGCGCCAGAGGTGGTGGCCGCGAACCCCTTGGGCAAGATCCCTGCCTTGATCCGCGCCGACGGCCCTGCAATTTATGATAGCCGCGTCATCACCCGGTTTCTGGATGATCATGCGGGCGCGGGTCTTTACCCGCAAAGCCGCATTTGGGAGATTCTGACACTTGAAGCAACGGCAGACGCGATCATGGATGCGACGGTTGCCATGTCCTATGAAACGCGGCTGCGGCCAGAGGCCGAACAATCCAAGGACTGGATCGAAGCGCAATGGGGCAAGGCCGCGCGCGGCATTGCCGCGGTCAACAGCAGATGGATGAGCCACCTGACAGGTCCCTTGAATATCGGACAGATCGCGATGGCATGTGCCTTATCTTACATCGACCTGCGCCATGACGCGCGCGGATGGCGGGATGACAACGACGCACTTGCCAGATGGCATGCGGATTTCTCGCGCCGTGACAGCATGGTTGAAACCGTCGTCGACTAAGGCCGATCAGAAATTAAAGCTGACACCAAGGTTCACGGCATTCGTGAATATATCTGTCTCAAGCGTGCCACCGCCATCCAGATCAGCAGTATTGGACGAGAACGTGCCTTTGTACTCGCCAAAGACAGCCCACTGATCGTTGATCGGCATTGAAGCACCGGCGATCCATGTCGCGGCGGGCCCTGTCAGCTGGTAGCCAAAGGTCTCGGACGAACCACGGGTCAATTCGACATGAGGCAGTGACACACCGATGCCACCTCCCACATAGGGCGACATCCCGCCCAGCGCCTGATTCCAGCGCCGGTAAGCATTGACCGTCAAAGTGTTCAGACCATCCGTGAATTCAAGCACTTCATAGTCGGCAGGCAGAGAGTCAGCGGTCGGGTAGACCTTGTTATGCGCAAAATCGAGTCCGAACCCGAATGTCGGCGACTGCCAGCGCGTCGCACGAATACCATAGTAAGGCGGGGCTTCGGACGACCGGCCCTCCCAATCCAGGGAAAAGTCATCATCGCCGAAAACGCTGTCGCGAATCGCGATATCGGATGACGGAGCAGACTGCACACCGCCATAGAAGCTGAGTTCGACTTGTGCAGGAGCAAAAGTCGGCACCGCAAGCAGGCCAATGCACAGTGAAAGTGCGCGTTTCATCCAAAAATCCCGATATGAGTGTTCTTATCCACCCCTAAACTCTCTCACAAACGACTTACAAGACAACATTGTCTCGCATTTAAATGAACAGATGTGATTGTGGCGAGCCTGTCACAACTACTCGTCATTTATGGATAATTTTCGCCGATGAAATCTGTATCTCGGCGGTTTTCCGAGCATTTCTTGTGTTTCTTGCGGATTCATTGGTCAAGATGTCGATCCGCGGGATCATCCGATTCTGTGCCGCAAATTTACGATGTTTTCGATTTTTGGCGGTATCAAATCCTGCGTAAGCCCCTGCGCCCGATTGTCCGCTGGACCTCTCAGGATTTGGTGGATAAACAGCGGCTAAATTGACCGATGCACGCATCGGCCTATTTTTCGTGCGGGCAAGATGCCCATCATAAGAATCGGAGATGCACACCGTGTCACATGCAGACGATCAACAAGGCACTCGCCGCGACTTTCTTTACTACGCAACCGCTGGTGCGGGTGTTGTAGTCACAGGCGCCGCAGTCTGGCCGCTTGTAAACCAGATGAACCCCTCCGCGGACGTATTGGCGCTTGCCTCGATCCGCGTTGATATCAGCGCGGTAGACCCGGGCACACAGTTGACTGTTCTTTGGCAGGGCAAGCCGGTCTTTATCCGGTCCCGTACCGAAGAAGAAATCGCAGCAGCCCGCGCAGTGGATCTGGCAGATTTGCCCGACCAGCTTGCCGAGAATGCGAACCTTGACGGGGCGGTTGATGCAAGCGACGAAAACCGCGCTTTGTCGGAAGATGGTGTATGGCTGGTCCAGATGGGTGTCTGCACCCACCTTGGCTGTGTGCCATTGGGTGAATCAGGCGACTTTGGCGGATGGTTCTGCCCTTGTCACGGTTCGCACTACGACACGTCCGGGCGTATCCGTCGCGGGCCGGCGCCGCGCAACCTTCCCATTCCTGTTGCGTCCTTCGTGGACGAAACAACAATTCAACTCGGTTAAGGAGAGCGATCCATGGCTGGTATCCCCCACGACCATTACGAACCAAAGTCAAACGGCGAAAAGTGGCTGCATAGTCGCCTGCCTATCGTCGGACTGATGTACGACACACTGATGCTACCGACACCCAAGAACCTCAACTGGATGTGGATCTGGGGCATCGTTCTTGTCTTCACACTCGTGCTGCAAATCATCACCGGCGTTGTGCTGGTCATGCACTATGTGCCGCACGTTGATATGGCCTTTGCCTCGGTCGAGCATATCATGCGCGACGTGAACGGCGGCCATATGATCCG
>NZ_JANQTS010000072.1 GCF_030731595.1 Yoonia sp. | reverse complement strand
TTGGCAACCGATACACCGTCTTTGGTGATGCGCGGTGCGCCGAAGGATTTGTCGATGACCACGTTACGGCCTTTGGGGCCAAGCGTGACTTTGACGGCGTCGGCAAGGATGTTGACACCCCTGAGCATCCGGTTACGCGCGTCGGTGCTGAATTTGACGTCTTTAGCAGCCATTTTCATGTGCTCCTTGAATGAATTTGAATCTGAGGTCAGTTACCGCGGCTTACATGATGCCGAGGATGTCGCTCTCTTTCATGATCAGCAGCTCTTCGCCGTCGATCTTGACTTCGGTGCCGGACCATTTGCCAAATAGCACTTTGTCGCCTGCTTTAACGGACATAGCGATCAATTCACCGCTGTCCTTGCGGGCACCAGCGCCGACGCTGACGATTTCGCCTTCGGCGGGTTTTTCTTTGGCGCTATCAGGAATGATCAGACCGCCTGCTGTCTTTTCGTCGCCTTCGATGCGACGGACCAGTACACGGTCGTGAAGTGGTGTAAATGCCATTTCAGAACTTCTCCAGTTCGTGTTTCTCTTGTGTTAGCACTCACAGGTGGCGAGTGATAACGATGCGTAGGTAAGGACCACTTCGGTCTGTGTCAACTGTCCATGCGGGTCAAAATTTTAAATTTTTGTGGCCATCTCGAATTCAGCGATTTGTGTCAGACACGCCTTGAGCACCCGCACGTCTTCTGGCCTGAAACGGGCCGTGAGCCGCTGATCGAAATCCTGTGCCGCTGCGCAAATCTCCTTGAAGGCTGCTGCACCCGCCGCTGTGAGTTGCAGTCGTTCGTGCCTGCGATCGTGTTCCATTTCTTCGCGCGACAAGAAGCGTTTCGCCTCTAGCGCCACAACGGCTCTGCTGATCTTGGTCTTATGGACACGCGCCATCGCGCCGATCTCTTTTGCGGTCAGCGCCCCATAGCGCCCCAGATGAAACAGCACCCGCCATTCGGTGCGCAACATCCCGTACCGGTCTTTATAGTGTTTCTGGAACGCCAGCCCCGACCTCTCAGCCGCTTGATTGAGCAGATAGGGTAGAAATTCGCGAAGCTCGAATGCATCGTCCATGGGCGGGGTCCCCTTGTTAGTTACAAAAACAACTAATATCGGATGGCTAACGGAGGATTCTATGATGAACAAGCAAGCATCACCTCAAGCCATGGTACAGGCGTCGTCGCTGCCGGGGCCGCACGCCGGCTATATGCCCGGGTTTGGCAATGATTTCGAAACCGAAGCGCTGCCGGGTGCTTTGCCGCAAGGCATGAACAGTCCGCAGAAATGCAACTATGGTCTTTATGGCGAACAACTGAGCGGCACAGCATTTACCCATGTCCGCCCCGAGCGCACCTGGTGCTACCGTATCCGTCCTTCGGTCAAGCATTCGCATCGCTATGCCCGCATTGATGTGCCCTATTGGAAATCTGCACCGCATGTTGTCGATGACGTGACCAGCTTGGGCCAGTATCGCTGGGATCCGGTGCCGCATAGCGACACCGGACAAACGTGGGTCACGGGCATGCGCACGATGACGACGGCTGGCGATGTGAACACGCAGGTCGGGATGGCCAGCCACATCTATCTGGTGACCGAGAGCATGGTCGATGACTATTTCTTTTCCGCCGACAGCGAGCTTTTGGTGGTCCCGCAGGAAGGGCGGCTGCGCTTTGCGACCGAATTGGGGATCATCGATCTGGAACCGCAGGAAATCGCGATCATCCCGCGTGGTTTGCTTTACCGTGTCGAACTGCTGGACGGGCCTGCACGCGGGTTTGTCTGCGAAAACTACGGCCAGAAATTCGAATTGCCGGGCAGGGGCCCGATCGGGGCCAACTGCATGGCCAACCCGCGTGATTTCAAAGCGCCTGTCGCCGCTTTCGAGGACCGCGAGGTGCCTTCGACCGTCACGATCAAATGGTGCGGGCAATTCCACCGCACAAAGATTGGCCACAGCCCGCTTGATGTGGTGGCGTGGCACGGGAATTACGCCCCGATGAAATATGACCTCAAGACCTATTGTCCGGTGGGCGCGATCCTGTTCGATCACCCCGATCCTTCGATCTTTACCGTGCTTACCGCCCCTTCGGGCCAGCCGGGGACGGCCAATATTGATTTCGTCCTGTTCCGCGAACGCTGGATGGTGGCCGAGGATACCTTCCGCCCGCCGTGGTATCACAAGAACATCATGTCAGAACTGATGGGCAACATTTACGGGCAATATGACGCCAAGCCCAAAGGCTTTGTGCCCGGCGGGATGTCGCTGCACAACATGATGCTGCCCCATGGGCCGGACAAAACCGCCTTTGAAGGGGCAAGCAATGCGGACCTGCGGGCGGTGAAGCTCGACAACACGATGTCCTTTATGTTCGAGACCCGCTTCCCGCAGCACCTGACTGCCTTTGCTGCAAAAGAGGCGCCGTTGCAGGACGATTACATCGACTGCTGGACCGATCTGGAAAAGAAGTTCGACGGCACGCCGGGGGTGAAATGAAGGTTGCAACCCTGCGCAATCCCACATTGGACGGTGAATTGGTCTGTGTCTCGGACGATCTGGCGCAGATGTGGCCGGCTGGCCCTGCAACGCTTCAAGCGCATCTGGACGGGCAGGCCACGGCAAAGCCCGATGTCCTTGGTCCCTTCGTACCCAAGAAATGCCACTCTCCCTTACCACGCGCCTATCAGTTTCTGGATGGCTCGGCCTATGTGAACCACGTCGAGCTTGTCCGCCAAGCGCGGGGCGCGCAAATGCCGCAAAGTTTCTGGACCGATCCGCTGATGTACCAAGGCGGGTCTGACAACTTTTTGGCACCGACTGATCCCATCATCGCAGACACTGCGTGGGGTATTGATTTCGAGGGCGAGATCGCGGTGATCACCGGCCCTGTTCACATGGGCGCCACGCGGGAGGAGGGGTTGGCCGCGATCCGCTTTGTCATGCTGTGCAATGATGTGTCGCTGCGAAACCTGATCCCTGACGAACTGGCCAAGGGCTTTGGCTTTGTCCAGTCCAAACCCGCTTGTGCCTTTTCACCGGTCGCGGTGACGCCGCATTCATTGCCGGGTTGGCGCGAAGGCAAGTTGCACGGCACCCTCAGTGTCGATCTGAACGGGCAGCCCTTTGGCCGCTTGCAAACGGGTGTCGATATGACATTCGACTTTGGCGCGTTGATCGCCCATGCCGCCAAGACCCGCAATCTGGCGGCAGGCACGATCATCGGGTCAGGCACTGTGTCCAACAAATTGGACGGCGGACCGGGCAAGACTGTTGCGCAGGGTGGCGCAGGCTATGCCTGTATCGCGGAACAGCGCATGATCGAGACGATCCAGCAGGGTGCGCCGCAGACACCCTTTCTGCAACCGGGTGACAGGGTGCAGATCTGGATGGAAGACGCGCAAGGACAGAATATTTTTGGCACGATTGATCAGACCGTCGCAGCGCTGGGCTAGTCAGTCGCGCTTGCGGGGGTCCTTGTCGTCCTCAGACAGGATGCGCCATGCATCCCCTTCAAGGTCGTCGTATTGATTGCTGCGCAGGCTCCACAAAAATGCAGCCAGCCCCAGTCCGCCAAGGATCAGGGACACAGGGATCAGGATCACCAGAATATTCATACCCGCCCCCGCATCCGCAAAGCGTTCAGCAGAACCGTGATTGAAGAGGCCGACATGGCGATAGAGGCGATCAACGGTGTGGCGAAACCGGCCAAGGCGACAGGGACCGCGATCACGTTGTAAACGGTCGAGATCGTGAAATTCTCTTTGATCCGCGCAAGGGCGGCGCGGGCGACCATCGGCACTTCGATCAAAGGCATCAGGCTATCGTTCAAAAGCACGATGTCGGACGCCGCGCGCGATGCATCCGCTGCTGTGGCAGGCGAGATCGACGCATAGGCGGCGGCCAATGCGCCGGTGTCATTCAATCCGTCGCCCACCATCAGCACCTTGGCCCCGCCTGCCGCCAGTCTTTTGATATAAGCGATCTTGTCGGCGGGTCTGGTGGCGGCTTGCCATGTTTCGATGTTCAAGGCCGCTGCAATCCGCGCGGTTTCATTGGCATCGTCACCGGATACAAGGTGGATTTTCAACCCATAGTCCTGCCATGCCCGCACCAGCTCTGCTGCACCTTCGCGCAGTTGCGATTGCAGCGCGATTCTCTGCGGCTTGTCCTCGCCGATCTGGATAAACGTCCCATGGCCCGCACCCAGCCACGCGCCAGACCCCAGACGGACCCTTTGGCCCTTGTAGAGCGCGCTCAACCCCTTGCCGGCATGTTCTTGCTGGTTGGTGATGCTTGCGGGGGTCACATCACCGAGTGCCGCCGCAATCGCCTGCGACACCGGGTGGGTCGCGTTGCGGGTCATGGCGAGTGCGATGCTTTGTGTCCGCGCGTCCAGCATATCGCGGGCTGCGGCGGGCATCGTCAGTGTGCCGGTCTTGTCGAAAACAACAGTATCCACTTCGGCCAATCGTTCGAGCGCTGTGCCGTCTTTGACCAGCAACCCTGCACGGAACAGCCGCCCCGCTGCCGCGGTCGCAACCGCAGGCACCGCAAGGCCCATCGCACAAGGGCAGGTGATGATCAGGACAGCTACCGCGATGTTCAGCGACAGGCGGAAGTCTCCCGAATAAAGCATCCAGCCGGCAAAGGCGAAAAGTGCAAGCAGATGCACGGCGGGGGCATAAATGGCCGCGGCCTTGTCGGCGACAGCTGTATAGCGGTTGCGCATGGCCTCGGCCTCGTCGACCATCGTCACCATTTTGCGCAAGGTGGTATCGGCCCCGACCGTCGCGGCGCGGATCGTCAGCGGGCCGGTCATATTGACCTCGCCAGCGGTGACCTTGGTCCCGACCGTTGCCGCGCTCAGGCGGCTTTCACCGGTCAAGAGCGCGCGGTCAATCTGGCTGTCCCCTTCGACGACTTGGCCATCTACCGGGATGCGTCCGCCGGGCAGGACCTGAATCAGATCGCCGATGGCAAGCGCGCCAAAGTCGACCATCTGCCGGACGCCATCACGCAGGCGCATCACGCGCGGCACTTCAAGCGCAGACAACTGGGCAGCAGCAGAGGCCGCGGCTTTGCGGCTGCGGTGATCCAGATAGCGACCGATGAGCAGGAAGAAGGTCAGCGTGACAGCCGCATCAAAATACGAATGCGCACCGCCATAGATCGTTTCATAAAGCGAAATACCGGATGCCAGAATGATCGCCAGGGAAATCGGCACATCCATGTTCAAGCGACCGACCTTCAGGGCGCGCCAACCACTTTGAAAGAAGGGTTGTGCCGCATAGATCAGGGTCGGGATCGCGATGACCGCCGTGATCCAGTGGAACAGATGCATCGTTTCACCGACCGCGCCGGACCAGACAGCGACAGACAGGAGCATGATGTTCATATTGGCAAAGCCCGACACCGCAAGGCGGGTCAATAGACTGCTGCCATAGCTGTCGGCCTCTGACCCCAAAAGGCTGGTGTCAAGCACGCGGGCCTCGAAGCCAGCCAGTTCGAGCGTGTCGATCAGGGCCTCGGGTGTGACGGGTTGACTTGTGCCAATCGTGACCCGCTTCATGCTGAGGTTCACGCGGGCGTTGGCCACACCGTCCAATGCGCGCAGGCTGCGCTCCACGCCATTGATGCAGGCCACGCAGTGAATGCCGGGCAAGGACAGCACAATCTGGTTGGTGCCATTGGAGGCCGCTTTTTCAAGCTGCCCCTCTGGCAGGCCGACGCAGGCAGGACAAAAGGCGGCCTCGGTCATTTTGCGGTCAGCGGAAAGCGGCGGCGGAACTTGGTGCCGTCGGGGGCGATCAGTTCAAGGCGCAGGTTCCAATAGCCTTCGTGCATGGCGACTGGGGCGACCATCGACGTTCCGTTCCATGTAAATGCGGGCGTGGTGTCCTGACTTGTGTTGGTCGCGCGCCCCAGAATGGCGCGGGTGACCTCGGCCTCGACAGGCGTGCCACGATCATCAAGGATCGTGACGATCAATTCACCATCGCCGATCGCAGCACTCACATCCCAGTGCAAGGCGTCTTGGGCGGCGCGGTCGGCTTGGAACGACTGGCTGACCTCATAGGAATTGCGGGCCTCGACCCCGGGGAATGTCGCAATCGCTTGCCATGCCAAGGTCAGGTTTACGGCGATGATAATCCCGAAACCGCCCACCATCAGGCCAAGCATATGCCAGCCGGTAAATTCACGGGTCATTCTTCTTCCCTCCCGTTAAAGATTGCGTCTTTGTAGGCGCGTTCACCCGAGACAAGGTCTTCGACCCAGAACCGCAGGTCGACCCTGTCAATGCTGGCCGCTGGATCACCGGGGCGGGCAGAGACATAGACGCGCTGCAAAAGCTGTTCATTGGCAGGGACGGTGACGACGCGCTCGGATGTGCCTTCCAATTCGATCCGCAGGACTTCTTCCGACCGCAAGGACAGATGGAATTCCCGGTCCTCGCCATGTTTGTTGAGCAGGCGGATGTCATAGATGTTGCGGATCGTGCCATCAGAGAGCGTGACAAAGGTCGGGTTGCGCACGGGGGCGACGGTCATCTCGATGTCAGCCCGAATGAAAAGCGCAAAGACCAGACCGACACCAATCAGCGTCCAAAGCGTTGTATAGAGCATCGTGCGCACCCGCAGCACATGCTGCCAGATGGGTTTGGCGGGCTTGCCATTCGCTTCTTCTTCCTGATCGGACAGGGCCAGATAGTCGATCAGGCCGCGTGGCTTGCCGATCCGGTCCATCACATCATCGCAGGCGTCGATGCAAAGAGCGCAGGTGATGCACTCCATCTGCTGGCCGTCGCGAATGTCGATCCCCGCAGGGCAGACATTGACGCAAGCCATGCAGTCGATGCAGTCACCCGCGCCTTCAATCCGCTTTTTGCCGCGTGGTTCGCCGCGCCATTCGCGGTAGGCGACGGTCAGCGTCTCTGGGTCCATCATTGCGGCCTGAATACGCGGCCAGGGGCACATATAGTTGCAGACCTGCTCGCGCATGAAACCGCCAAAGACAAAGGTCGTTGCGGTCAGAACACCGATAGTGGCCCAAGCGATGGGCGGGGCGCTGAAATTGGCAAGGCTGGCCAGAAGCGTTGGAGCGTCAGCGAAGTAAAAGACCCAAGCGCCGCCCGTAGCGACCGAAATGAGTAACCAGACTGTCCATTTCGTCAGCCGCAAGCGGGCTTTTCGAAAATCCCATTTGGCGTTCCAAAGCCTGACGCGTGCATTGCGGTCGCCTTCGATCCAGCGTTCGACAAGGATGAAAAGGTCCGTCCAAACCGTCTGGGGGCATGTGTACCCGCACCAGACACGTCCCAGGGCAGAGGTGAAAAGAAACAGGCCAAGGCCCGCCATGATCAAGAGGCCTGCAACGAAATAGAATTCATGCGGCCAGATCTCGATCCAGAAGAAATAAAAGCGCCGTCCGGCCATATCCATGAGAACGGCCTGATCGGGCAGGTTGGGGCCACGGTCCCACCTGATCCAGGGTGTCAAATAGTAAATACCTAAAGTCACCGCCATCACCCACCATTTGAGGGTGCGGTAAAAGCCTTTGACACGCCGCGGGAAAATCGGTTCCCGCGCGGCATAAAGAGGTTGGTTTTCTGTAGATGACATCAAGGACCTGCTTGAAAAGAGTTCTGTTCGCAGGGTCTGTTCTAGCTGCTGTGACAAGCTGGTCCTTGATGTGGATCAATGGGGGCTTTGCTGGCGCTGACAGTTTCTTTTTGTCTTGCAATCTCCCTCTCGCTTTCGCGAAACTTCCGGCGTAATCGTTTCGTTATGAAACTTGTTCGCCTCCAAGATGCCCAAACGCTCCCACTGTGGCGCAGGCCGCAGTCGCTTTTGTTTGTCATGGCGATGGCGATGCCTGTTGCCTTTGCGACGTGGTCGGCACTGCTCAATAACTTCGTGATCGAGGTTGCGGGGTTCGATGGCGCAGACATCGGCTGGTTGCATTCGGTCCGCGAAATTCCGGGGTTCTTTGCGATCGGGGTGATTGCCCTGATCATGTTCATCCGCGAGCAGGTCTTGGGCCTTGTTGCGCTGATTATGCTGGGTGCTGCTACGGCTGTGACGGCTGAGTTCCCGCAGATGGCGGGTATTTTGACGGTGACGATGCTGTCGTCCATTGGCTTTCATTACTATGAAACGGTCAATCAATCGCTGCAACTGCAGTGGATCGACAAGAAGAAAGCACCGCAAACGCTGGGCTGGCTCTTGTCGGCAGGGTCTGCCGCGACGCTTATGGTTTATCTGCTGATCGTCATCAGTTGGGAACGGTTCGGCCTGACCTATAGTATTGTCTATTGGCTGTCCGGCGGGTTCACCGCTGTTGTCGCCACGATCTGCCTTCTGGCCTATCCGCAGTTCGAAGCCCCGCATCCGCAGATCAAGAAGATGGTGCTGCGCAAGCGGTACTGGCTCTATTACGCGCTGCAATTCATGTCGGGCGCCCGCCGTCAGATTTTTGTTGTTTTTGCTGGCTTCATGATGGTCGAACAGTTCGGCTTTGCGGTCGATGACATCACCAAACTTTTCATGGTGACACTGTTGATCAACATGTTCGCGGCCCCTTTGCTGGGCCGGATCGTGCAAATCTTTGGTGAACGCCGTGCGCTCGTGGTCGAATATGTTGGCTTGTGTATGGTGTTCTTCGCCTATGGCGGCATCTATTATTTCGGTTGGGGCGTGGCCTTGGCGACGATGCTCTACATCATCAACCACCTGTTCTTTAGCCTTGCGTTGGCGATCAAGACCTATTTCCAGAAAATCGCCGATCCGCAGGATATTGCACCCACTGCCGCTGTGGCCTTTACGATCAACCATATCGCGGCGGTGTTCTTGCCGGCCCTCCTAGGATATGTCTGGCTGCAATCGCCCGGCATGGTGTTCCTGCTGGCCGCGGGCATGGCCATTATTTCGCTTCTGCTGTCGCTTCTGATCCCGCGTCACCCCGCCCCCGGTCACGAGACCGTGTTTCAGGGGCGGTTACTGGCGGCGGCAGAGTAGTAAATCTGACAGTCTGCGCTATATATCGAGGGAACCTGATAGGAGGCCGCTGATGTTTTTCATGAACCGTTCAAAATCCGAAATGGTCGCCAAAGAGGCGGCATTGCCCGGTCGCCCTCATGCGATCCCGACTGCGCAGACGCATTTTGTACTGGGCACTCCGCTGACCGCTGATGTGCCTGCAGGCATGCAAGAGGCGATGTTCGGCATGGGCTGTTTCTGGGGCGTGGAGCGGATGTTCTGGAAGCTGGACGGTGTGCACTCTACAATGGTGGGCTACGCGGGCGGCTATACGCCCAATGCCACCTATGAAGAGGTCTGTTCGGGCAAGACAGGCCACAACGAGGTTGTGCGCGTCGTCTATGACCCTTCGGTGATCTCTTATGATCAGCTGCTGCAGGTCTTCTGGGAGGGCCATGACCCGACCCAAGGCATGCGGCAGGGCAATGACGCAGGCACCCAGTATCGCTCTGGCATCTATACCTACTCTGCGGCCCAGAAGGCAGCGGCGGATGCATCCAAGGCGGCCTTTGCCCCGCGTCTGTCGCAGGCTGGATATGGTGCGATCACGACAGAGATCATCGATGCGCCTGCCTTCTATTTTGCAGAAGAATACCACCAGCAATACCTAGCCAAGAACCCCAATGGTTACTGCGGGATTGGCGGCACCGGTGTGACCTGCCCGATTGGCGTGGGTGTCTAAGCGCGCAAATGCTGCTTGATGTGGCGGCGCGGGTTGTGCTGCTGCCCGTCCTGATCGGGCAGGCTGTCTATTTGCGCAAGACGTTCTTGTCGCTGCCGGAACCTGACGGTCCGCGCAGCGGCATGGCGGGCGATGGGCCGCCTTTGCGGATGCTCATCATTGGCGATTCCTCTGCCGTCGGGATCGGTGTGGCAACGCAAGACCTCGCCCTTTCGGGGCAGATCACACAAAGGTTGGCGCCCAATCGACAGGTCACATTCGATCTGATCGCCAGATCGGGGGCACGCACCGCTGATGCGCTCGCGTGGCTGGAGGCGGCCCCAAAGGCCAGCTATGACGTTGTTGTCACGGCCCTGGGTGTGAATGACGTGACCAAGGGTGTATCGCTGCGCAGTTGGTTGCAATTGCAGGCACAATTGTTCGATACGCTGGGCGACAGGTTTGGGGCGCGGCGGATCATCGTGTCAGGCCTGCCACCCGTCGGACAGTTTCCGCTTTTGCCACATCCATTGCGCTGGATCTTGGGGCGGCAAGCGGTCCGGTTCGACCGCAATCTGCGCGCCCTTGTGGCGCAGCGGCCTGATTGTGTGGCGGTCACATTCGAGGTGACGCTGGACAAGACCAATATGGCCGCCGACGGGTTTCACCCCGGACCAACCGTCTATGCAGCTTGGGCCGAAGCGATTGTGCAGCTTATCGTCACCGATCCGCTGTTACTTGACGGGCCGCACGCCAGCCAATAACCGGAAACGAACTGGCACAAAGGTTGGACCATGATCACCTATTCGGCTTTGACAACGCTTGCAGGAGAAGACGCAGCCTATCAGCTTGCAGAGGCGCTGGAAGATATGGTGCCAGAGCCAACAGGCGTTGGCGTCTTCGAGATTGAAGACGGGTCCGGCCTTTGGGAAGTAGCTGCCTATTTTCTGGAGTGGCCGGATGCGGGGATGCTGGCTGTGTTCTCGGCCTTGTATAAAGCCAAACCTTTCAACATCTCGACAATCCCCGAGCAGGATTGGGTTTCCAAGGTCCAACGCGAACTCGCACCCGTGCGTGCAGGGCGCTTTTTCGTCTATGGCAGCCATGACGCGGATCAGGTGCCCGCTGATAAAGTCCCGTTGTTGATCGACGCGGCAATGGCATTTGGGACCGGTCACCATGGGACAACCAAAGGCTGCCTAGAGGCTTTCGATAGCTTGCTGGAACAAGGGTTTTCGGGCGGGCGGATCCTCGATATTGGATGTGGGACCGCTGTCTTGGCCATGGCTGCAGCCAAAGTTTTGCCTCATTCCGTCATGGCCAGCGATATTGATCCAGTGGCGATCGAAGTCGCCCAGGCGAATGTCATCAGCAACGGTCTGGAGGGGCGCATTTCCTGTGTTGTTGCAGCAGGTTTCGGGGCCCCCGAACTTAAGAATAATGGGCCATATGACCTGATCTTTGCGAATATTCTGAAAGGTCCGTTGGTTGCTTTGGCGCCTGATATGGCACGCAATGTTACGGCTGGGGGCTATGTGATTCTCTCTGGTATCTTGAACGAACAGGCTGACGAGGTGGTGGAAGTTTATAATCAATCTGGTTTCAATTTTATGCAGAAAAGCATGATTGTTGACTGGACGACGCTAATATTAAGCAAAAATTGACCAGTCACCTCCCAAAACACCATCTTCACTTGAGAAATGTCTTGTTTGCAGGGCATGTAGAAGCCACAATCTGTAACAAGTAATTTGGAAATCTGGAGGGCCTTTAGTATGCAAGGCAACGTCCCATTCGATAAAAGATTAAAGCGTATCGTCCGGCGTCATGAGAAGATGTCAAACGGTGTGGTAAGAACCGTGACGTCTGACGGGCTGATCGTGGCCAAGCCACGACTCTACAAGCCACGGTTCCCTCTCAAGGGTCTGATTGCCGTGCTGTTGCTCGGGTTCTTGTTCAAGGGCTTCCTCTTCGCATTTCTTGGAGAGGCGGCGTATGTAGACCGCGTCGCATCTTTGCAAAGCGGAACCTTAATGGAACAGGTAGGGGCATGGGTGATGCAACCTGATCCAGTGACCTTCATCGCGGCGCAAGGCATCACGTTGATCCTGCCACAACAGTAGTCGCGCTATCCTCAAACAGAAAAGGCCGCGTTCTTGTCGAACGCGGCCTTTCTTTTTTGGTGGCTCTTCTTGCTTGATCAGCGTGTGCAACGCTCTGCGATCGTGTCGATATCACCGTATGTCAGGCCAATATCGTCCAACTCGCGTGCCGAAAGCTTCGACAGAGAGTTGCGTGTGATGCGTGCGTCGTTCCATGCAGCAAAAGCAGCGAACATGGTGACGAAGAATGAAGAGATGCGGCCTGCGGAGAGGCCGGAAGCGGGGCGGGTTGTGTCAAAAGCGGCCATGGCCAAAATCCTATTATGAATGCTGCATCTGCAGCGTTTGTCTTGATGAGGGGCATCTAGGGGGGAAAACCTGCGGTGACTAGTGTCTTTTTAGCATGGGTCATATGCGTTCGCAGCATGCCTCATTTCTGTGCGGATTTCGTCACAAATCCTTTATTTATAAAGAGTTAATTGCGTCGCTTTTTGATGGTCATCTGCCGCTATTCGCCGTTATTCTGGCAAAGGAGACAAAAGGAAGGCCAAGCAACATGCTTGGTCTTTGTTCGCGTTTTGTGCTAACAAACTTGTGACAATAATAAAATCGAGGCGAGCGATGCGAGTTTTGGGGATTGATCCGGGCCTGCGGAACATGGGTTGGGGTGTGATCGAGGTTGCTGGGTCACGCCTGAGCCATGTTGCTAACGGCATTTGTCGCTCAACCGGCGACGACCTTGGGTCGCGTCTTTTGTCGCTGCATCAACAGTTGACTGAGGTCCTGACGCTCTATCGTCCGGATGCCGCAGCGGTGGAACAGACCTTTGTCAACAAGGACGGTGCCGGCACGTTGAAACTGGGTCAGGCGCGGGGCATTGCGATGCTGGTGCCCGCTCAAGCCGGATTGATCGTGGGTGAATATGCGCCCAATGCGGTCAAGAAGGCTGTCGTGGGTGTCGGCCATGCGGACAAGGCCCAGATCGCACATATGGTGAAGGTGCAATTGCCCGGTGTGCAGCTGGCCGGACCGGATGCCGCCGATGCGCTGGCCATTGCCATTTGCCATTCTTTCCATGTGCAATCAGCAAGCAGCCTTGCGCAGGCCTTGGCGAGGGCAGGCGCATGATCGGCAAGATTGCGGGACGGCTGGAGTATCGGGCCACCGATCATGTGCTGATTGATGTGCGCGGTGTCGGGTATATTGTCTATGTTTCTGACCGAGTGATGGCCGGTTTGCCGCGCAATGGCGAAGCTGTGGCCTTGTTCACCGACCTCTTGGTCCGCGAAGACAATTTGCAACTCTTCGGATTTACGACCCTTGTGGAAAAGGAATGGCATCGCCTGCTGATGTCGGTGCAGGGGATCGGGGCCAAGGCCTCGCTCGCTATTCTGGGGACATTGGGCGCAGATGGTGTCAGCCGCGCGATTGCTTTGGGTGACTGGAACGCTATCGCCAAGGCAAGGGGGGTCGGCCCCAAAACCGCGCAGCGCGTGACGATCGAACTCAAGGACAAAGCGCCCGGCGTCATGGCGATGGGCGGCTCTGTGGCCGAAGCCATGGGTGACTCTGTGATCGATGATGCGGCCCCCGAACCTGCCCGCCGCGTGGCCGCCCCCAAAGGGAACCCAGCCTCGGCAGAGGCGTTATCTGCCCTTGGCAATCTGGGCTATGCCCCCGGTGAGGCGGCAAGCGCTGTCGCCGAAGCTGCGGGTGCAGCGCCAGAGGCCGATACAGCCAGCTTGATCCGTGCGGCCTTGAAGCTCTTGGCCCCGAAAGGCTAGAGGAGAGGGATGGACCAGCCTGATCCCACATTGCGCCCCGAGCCGCAGCCCGAAGACGGGGACCGCGCCCTGCGTCCGCAAACGCTTGATGCCTTTATCGGTCAGCACGCCGCCCGCGCCAATCTTTCGGTTTTTATCGAAAGCGCCCGCAGGCGCGGCGAGGCGATGGACCACACGCTGTTTCACGGCCCCCCCGGTTTGGGCAAAACGACGTTGGCGCAGATCATGGCCCGCGAATTGGGTGTTAATTTTCGCATGACCTCTGGTCCGGTGCTGGCCAAGGCGGGCGATCTTGCCGCGATCCTGACCAACCTCGAAGCGCGGGATGTCTTGTTCATCGACGAAATCCACCGCCTGAACCCTGCGGTAGAGGAAATCCTCTATCCTGCGCTCGAAGACTTCGAACTTGATCTTGTCATTGGCGAAGGTCCGGCGGCCCGCACGGTGCGGATCGAATTACAGCCCTTTACGCTGGTAGGTGCGACGACCCGTATGGGATTGCTGACCACGCCATTGCGTGACCGCTTTGGTATTCCGACGCGGTTGGAATTCTATTCCGAGGACGAGTTGCACGAGATCGTAACCCGTGGTGCCCGCCTGATGGGTGCGCCAGCCGCGCCCGAGGGCGCGCGCGAGATTGCCCGTCGTGCCCGTGGCACTCCGCGCATTGCAGGCCGGTTGCTGCGCCGCGTTGTGGACTTTGCGATTGTGGACGGGGACGGGACCGTCACGAAAGAAATCGCCGACAGCGCGCTCACCCGTCTTGGCGTGGATCATCTGGGCCTGGACAATGCCGACCGCCGCTATCTGCGCCTGATCGCGGAAAGCTATGGCGGCGGGCCTGTGGGGGTCGAGACGCTGAGTGCCGCATTGTCCGAAAGCCGCGACAGTCTGGAAGACGTGATCGAGCCATACCTGCTGCAAAAGGGCCTAATCCAGCGCACCCCGCGCGGGCGGATGCTGGCGCAGGCGGCGTGGACGCATTTGGGGCTGGATGCGCCCAAATCGCAGACGGATTTGTTTGGATGACAGGGCAGATGGCCCGCACGGAACTTGGAATGAACGCAGAAAGCAACCAGGTCGAAAAGCTCTTTACCCGTGCAGATGGGGCCTATGTTTTTGCGCGTTGGGGCCGCCCGATTGTGCCAGTCGTCTTTGGTGTCGATGAAGCCACGCTTGCGGTCTTCAAAGGTGCGATCGAGGCGGTTGTTGTGCTCGCAGGTCACAAGATGGATGAGGTTGATACCGAGTTGGGTGCCAATCTGATGATGTTTTTCTGCCGTGACTGGGCTGAATTGGCAGAGGTGCCACATCTGGACAAACTTGTCCCGGATTTGGGGCCACTGGTGGACAAGCTGCAAAGGGCCGATGCCAACCAATACCGGATTTTCCGCTTTGACGAGGCCGGCGCCATTCGTGCGGCATTTGTGTTCTTGCGGATGGACGCGCATCTGGAGGCGGTTTCGGCAGACACCTTGGCGCTGTCACAAGCGGTCCAGACGATCTTGCTATGGTCGGATAAAGCTTTTGATGACATGCCGCCCTTGGCGATGATCGCAGGGCAGAGCGTTCTGCGCCCCGAGATCGCAAATGTGATCCGCGCCGCCTATGATCCGGTGATGCCAAAGGCGGCACAGGATGCCAGCCATGCTCTAAGATTGGCTGCAAGGATACCGCAACCGTCATGACCCACAAGTTTCCGATCCGCGTCTATTATGAAGACACTGACCTTGCGGGCATCGTCTATTATGCCAACTATCTGAAATTCATCGAACGCGCGCGCAGTGAATGGGTGCGCGAGCTTGGAATTGATCAGGTGCAGATGAAGGCGGAAGGCCTTGTGTTTGCAGTACGTAGGGTCGAGGCGGATTACTTCTTGCCGGCAAAGTATGATGACGAACTGGTTGTCGAGACCACAATGGCGCAGGGGTCCGGTGTCCGTTTGATTGTTCGCCAAGATGTCAAGCGGGCCGATCAGACCCTCTTTACGGCTTTGGTGACTATCATCTGCATGACGGAAGATGGTGTAGTCGCCCGTTTGCCGGCGGCGATCCGCCGTCCTGGTCCCTAAAAAGAGGCCGATTTCGCATAAGTGATGCGGGATTGGTTGGATTTCCCAGAACGAATGCAGTATCGTTTCTCATAATCAGAGCCCAAAATAGGGCCTTAGGCAGAGCAGGCACATGGAAGCAGCACACGAATTCACAATGTGGGCGTTGTTCGCGCGCGCGACAATTACCGT
>NZ_JANQTS010000071.1 GCF_030731595.1 Yoonia sp. | reverse complement strand
CGTTCGACAGGTCATATTCGACCTCAAGATAGTGATCGACGAATGTGCTGTTCTGCTCTGGATCAAGCACCTCGAGCATTGCCGACGCGGGATCGCCACGGAAATCCTGCCCCATCTTGTCGATCTCATCGAGCAGGATCAGCGGGTTCGTGGTTTTCGCCTTCTTCAACGCCTGAATGATCTTACCGGGCATGGAGCCGATATAGGTCCGGCGGTGACCGCGAATTTCGGATTCGTCACGCACACCACCCAAAGAGATGCGAATGAATTCGCGCCCTGTGGCTTTGGCGACGGACTTGCCAAGCGATGTTTTACCCACACCTGGAGGGCCGACCAAACACATGATCGGGCCTTTCAGCTTGGCCGAGCGTTGTTGTACCGCAAGATACTCGACGATGCGTTCCTTGACCTTCTCAAGACCGTAGTGGTCGTTATCAAGCACCTCTTGCGCCTTGTGCAGGTCCTTTTTGGTGCGTGATTTGACGCCCCAAGGAACGCCCAAGATCCAGTCCAGATAATTGCGCACCACGGTCGCTTCCGCAGACATCGGCGACATGTTCTTGAGCTTTTTCAGCTCTGCATCGACCTTTTCGCGGGCTTCCTTGGACAGTTTGGTTTCGGCGATCTTGGCTTCAAGCTCGTCAACCTCGTTCTGGCCTTCTTCGCCATCGCCAAGTTCTTTCTGAATGGCCTTCATCTGCTCATTCAAATAGTACTCGCGCTGGGTGCGCTCCATCTGGGTTTTGACGCGGGTCTTGATCTTTTTCTCGACCTGCAGCACGGACATTTCGCCCTGCATCATGCCAAAGACTTTTTCCAGCCGTTCAGCCACGGACAGAGTCTCAAGCAAGCCCTGCTTTTGATCCACTTCGATCCCAAGGTGACCTGCAACCAGATCGGCCAGCTTTGCAGGCTCGGTGGCTTCGCCGACGGCGGCCATCGCCTCTTCGGGGATGTTTTTCTTGATCTTGGCATAGCGCTCGAACTCTGCCGCGACATTGCGCACCAGTGCTTCGACCTCGTCAGGATCGCCCATTGTTTCGGTCAGATAGGCACAAGATGCTTCAAAGAAGCTGTCATTGGGCAGAAAGCCTGTGATCTTCACACGGCTGCGCCCTTCGACCAGCACCTTTACTGTGCCATCGGGCAGTTTCAGCAGTTGCAGCACATTGGCCAGAACACCGGTTTTATAGATGCCCTCTTGATCAGGATCATCTGCACCGGGGTCAACCTGGCTGGACAGCAGGATTTGCTTGTCGTCCTGCATCACTTCTTCAAGCGCGCGAACAGACTTTTCCCGGCCCACAAACAGCGGCACGATCATATGCGGGAACACCACAATATCGCGCAGCGGCAGGACAGGGTAGGATGAACTCAATGGTTCTTGCATGCTCATTTTCCTTTTTTGGCAAGACGCCCAGTCCCGCTACTGCGGCAACATGGAGCATCTCCTCTTGGCCTCAATATGTGGGGTCGCATTTGTGATGATGCAACTAGACTTTCGTGCAGTTGTTACAATTCTTGCCGCAACACATCCCAAACCGCAACCAATCCTCTGTGGAATGGCACATTCAGGTAAAGGAACCACCAAGCCGATCACAGCGGTTCGATATCGCCCAATGCTCGGTGATTGTGAAAATCCGCTTCCCAATCAGCAAACGCGCCCGCGCTGATCGCATCCCGCATCCCCTGCATAATATCCTGAAAGTAATGCAGATTATGCCATGTCAGCAGCATGCCAGAGATCATTTCCTGCGCCCGAAACACATGGTGCAGATAGGCGCGGGAATAGTTGCTGCACGCCGGACAGGTGCAATTTTCATCCAAGGGCCGCGGATCATCCGCATGGCGCGCATTCTTGATGTTCACAACTCCGCGACGGGTAAATGCCTGTCCGGTGCGGCCGGACCTGCTGGGCAGGACGCAATCCATCATGTCGATTCCGCGTTTGACCGCGCCCACGATATCATCGGGCTTGCCCACCCCCATCAGATAGCGGGGTTTATCCGTGGGCAGTTGGTCAGGCGCAAAGTCGAGCACACCGAACATGGCCTCCTGACCCTCGCCAACAGCAAGACCGCCGACAGCATAGCCGTCAAATTCCACCGCGCGCAGTGCCTCGGCAGATTGCCCGCGCAGGTCTTCTTCCAGCCCGCCCTGCTGAATACCAAAGAGCGCGTGACCCGGACGATCCCCAAACGCATCGCGCGACCGCTGCGCCCATCGCATCGACAATTCCATACTTTCCTGGATGCGCTTGCGATCCGCCGGCAGCGCGGGACATTCGTCGAAACACATGACGATATCGGAGCCGAGCAGCTTTTGGATTTCCATCGACCGTTCCGGCGTCAGTTCATGCTTGGACCCGTCGATATGGCTTTTGAAGGTCACGCCATGTTCGGTCAGCTTGCGCAGATCGGCCAGACTCATCACCTGAAAACCGCCGCTGTCGGTCAGAATCGGCTTTTGCCAATTCATGAATTTGTGCAGGCCACCCAAACGGGCAATCCGCTCTGCCGTCGGGCGCAGCATCAGGTGATAGGTATTGCCAAGCAGGATATCTGCACCTGTGGCCGCCACGCTTTCGGGCATCATTGCCTTGACGGTCGCCGCAGTGCCCACCGGCATAAAGGCTGGCGTGCGGATATCGCCGCGGGGCGTAGAGATAACCCCTGTGCGGGCCTTGCCGTCTGTGGCGTTCAAAGAAAAGGAAAAACGTTTTGTCATGGCCTCTCTTCCCCGATCTGAGGCAATTTGCCAAGAGCCAGCGCGGCCAATCGAAGCGGGCACTTCGCGCGGCACTTGCCAAACACCTTACAAGGCCCTCTTTACGCCCCCGCCGCCAAACCCTATATGTTTGGTCAGGAATACAGGAACCGATGACATGACCGACAGCACCGCCCCCCTTGAAGGCGCGCCCTTGATCGCCCCCTCGTCCACCGAGCATCCGCTGTACGATGATGTCGTAATGGCGTGCAAATCGGTCTATGACCCTGAAATTCCGGTCAATATCTATGATCTAGGCTTGATCTATACGATTGATATCAACGAAGATAACGCCGTCAGCATTGTTATGACGCTGACCGCGCCCGGATGCCCTGTCGCCGGTGAAATGCCCGGCTGGGTCGCCGATGCGGTAGAGCCCTTGCCCGGTGTAAAGCAAGTCGATGTGGAAATGACATTCGAGCCGCAATGGGGCATGGATATGATGTCCGACGAAGCGCGGCTTGAACTGGGTTTCATGTAATCCTGCCCTTTCGCCGGAAATCGATCACAATTCCCGCAAGCGACACCCCGCCATCTTGAGTGGTAGGGCTATCTGTCCTACATATGGGACCAAAGGAGCCAATCATGTTCGGCATTCCAGGCAAGCAAGCGGTGAGCATCACCGATAAAGCAGCGGCGCAAATCGCAAAGCTGATGCAGAAAGACGGCCATCAGGGTCTGCGGATCGGCGTCAAAAAGGGCGGCTGCGCGGGCATGGAGTATACGATGGACTACGTGACCGAAGTTGATCCACTTGATGAAGTGGTCGAGCAGGACGGCGCACGCGTCATGATCGCGCCTATGGCGCAGATGTTCCTTTTCGGCACCGAAATCGACTACGAAGTGTCTTTGCTGGAAGCGGGATTCAAGTTCCGCAATCCCAATGTGGTCGATGCCTGCGGCTGTGGCGAATCCATCAAGTTCAACGAGAATATCAGCGCAGGCTGATGTCTGCCTCGGACGCCGATATTGCTTTTGCAACCGATCTGTTTGCCGATCTTGGTCATCTGACAACCCGCAAAATGTTCGGAGGCCTGTGCCTTTATCATCAAGGCGTGGTCTTTGCCCTGCTGAACAGCGACGGGCGCATATATTTGAAAGCAAAAGGCGCTTTGGCGGGCGCGCTGCAATCCGATGGTTCCGAGCAATTCCACAACATGCCTTATTGGTCTTTGCCCATGTCCGCCCTTGACGATCCGGAAGAGGCCTGCACATTGGCCCGACGCACGCTCGCCACGCTCTAGCAAAAGGATCAGCCCATGCCGCGCAAGATTGCAGCCGGAAACTGGAAAATGAATGGTTTACGCGGCGATCTGGCCACGTTGAAAACCCTTGCGAATGCGCATGGTGATGCCGGCGTCGATATCCTGATCTGCCCGCCAGCGACACTGATCAGCGCCTGCGCCGACCTGCCCTTTCAAATTGGCGGGCAGGATTGCCATGCCGAAGCCTCTGGCGCGCACACCGGCGACATCAGCGCGCAAATGCTCGCGGATGCAGGCGCCACGGCTGTGATCACCGGACATTCGGAACGGCGCGCGGATCATGGCGAAACGGACGCCATCGTTGCCGCGAAATCCATGGCCGCCTATGCAGCGGGTCTGGTCGCAGTGATCTGTATCGGCGAGACCCTGACCGAGCGCGAAGCGGGCACAACGCTTGACGTGATTGATGGCCAGCTTGCGGGATCTGTCCCTGACGGGGCGACCGCATCGAATACAGTCATTGCCTATGAGCCGGTCTGGGCGATCGGCACCGGCAAGGTGCCCACGCTGGACCAGATTGCCGAAGTCCACGCCCATATCCGCGCAAGACTGACCGCGCGCTTTGCAGACGGGGCCGCGTTTTCCTTGCTTTATGGCGGATCGGTCAAGGGCAGCAATGCGGCCGATATCTTTGGCGTGCCGCATGTCGATGGCGCGCTTGTCGGCGGCGCAAGCCTGAAGGCGGATGACTTTTCACCCATCATCACAGCACTCCAGAACGCCTGACCGCCGCTCGTCTAACCTTTGATGCTTATACGTCCAGCGGCGTATCGATCACGCCCCGCAATTTGGCGACAGCCGTTCCGATATCGCTGATCACAGCATCTGCGCCGACAAGATCACAAATGTCGGGGTAGTGGTTTTGGATGTTACCGGTGACCACCAGATGCGCCAGCGGATGCGAAATCCGCAGAGCCAGAATAAGACGCGCCAGAGGTTTCAGCATCTGATCCGAATTGGCAACCAGGACAATCGCGCGATAGACCCGCCGGTCGGATTGATCCACCAGCATATCGTGGTCAAGGCCGACCATCATATCCACGTCCCATCCTTCGCGCCGGAACATATCTGTCGCGATCTCAATGCCCAGTGTATGCGTCTCTCCGGGGACAAGTGCGAACATAGCGGGCCATTCATCCCTGTCATGGACAATGCCGGGCGCAATCGCATGGCGCAGGCCGCGGATGATCCGATAAAGCTTGCCGCAGCCAAGGGTCACGTCGATGAATGACACCTCGTCGTCGTCCCACATCTCGCCCAGTCGGGTCGCGGCGCCGGCCATATACCCCAGATAGATCGTCTTGATGCTGGCGCCATCGCGCCGCACGGCAAGGATGAACCGCTCTGCGGCACGGTCATCCTTGGACAGGAGTGCCTCGCAAAGCTGGTCGATGTCCGCCTTATCGGGCATCTCTTCTTTCTTCACTTCCTTTGGCATCTGGACGGCAAGTCGTTTGACGACTTCGCGCGCAAGGTCGATGACGGCCTCTGGAGGCAAAGTCTTCTCTACCAATCGGAACTGTTTGTAGGCTCTCTCGTACTCGGATCGATCGAATGTCTTAAAGCTTAGCGCCTCGTCAGCCATAACCATCCCCCCATGTGTGCGTTGACCGCAGACTGTCCCAACTTGTTTTGGGCAGCTTTATGTATTCAACTGTATGCAAATCACACTAAAACACACGTACTTTCAGCGTGTCAGAGTGTCGCGGCTGCGTCACTTTGCATCAGATTTTGCACACCGCATTTGGGCTGCATCGGCGACCCGAAGTCCTTGATCAAGCGTTACTTTTCGTCCTTTTGTCACGCAAGGACCCTTGCAAAGCCCATGATGCCCGTACAAAGCTGTCATCATGATCCGCTTGCAGCAATCCCCCACCGATCCCGCTTTTGTCCAGAATCCCTATCCGTTTTATGACGTCGCGCGCGCGGAGGGTGATTTCATCTGGTGGGATGACTATGACATGGCCTGTGCTGTATCCCACACGATGGTTCACAAAGTCTTGCGGGACCGTCGCATGGGGCGCGAGTGCCCGCCTGAACTGGCCCCGCACGTCCCGCAGCATCTTCAGCCGTTCTATGATGTCGAGGCCCATTCCATGCTGGAACTGGAACCGCCCCGCCATACGCGGCTCCGCGCCCTTGTCCTGCGCGCCTTCACAAGCCGGACGATTGCGGCAATGGCACCGGAAATCACGCGCCTTTGCCACGCGCTGATTGATGCCTTTCCGTCCGGCCCCTTTGACCTGCTCACCGCTTATGCGCAGCCCGTGCCTGTCGTGATCATCTCGCGTCTGCTGGGCGTCCCCGAAGAACGCGCCGACGATCTGGTGCGCTGGTCCAACGCGATGGTCGCCATGTATCAGGCCCGCCGCACGCCGCAGATCGAAGCGGATGCCATTGCGGCCACGAATGATTTTGTCAGCTTCATGCGCGGTTATATCGCCAAGCGGCGCAAGACGCCCACCGATGATCTGATCTCGACCCTGATCGCTGCCGAACAGGACGGCGAGCGCCTGAGCGAAGACGAGTTGATCACCACCTGCATCCTGCTTTTGAACGCCGGCCACGAGGCCACCGTGCATACCTTGGGCAATGGCACCAAGACCTTGCTGGAGCATGGGGTGACCGCAATCACCGAGGCTGCGGTCGAGGAGATCATCCGCTTTGACCCGCCTTTGCATATGTTCACCCGCTGGGTTTACGAGGACGTCGCAATGAACGGCCACAGCTTCAAGCGCGGCGACCAGATCGCCTGTCTGCTGGGGGCCGCAAACCGTGATCCGGCGGCTTATTCCAATCCCAACACATTCGATCCGATCCGCAACGGCCCCCAAAACACTAGCTTTGGGGGCGGCATTCATTTTTGTGTGGGCGCACCACTCGCGCGTCTGGAACTGAAAATCGCGCTTGAGGTCCTTTTCGCACGCTGCCCCGGCCTGCAGCTTGAAGGGCAGCCCCGCTATGCCGATGTCTTTCATTTTCACGGATTAGAGCGGTTGATGGTTAGCACCCGCTGACCGCTAGAACCGTTGCAACCGGTCCGGCATGACCCGATAGACTTCATCAGCCAGATCATTGCTTTGCATGAACCGCGCGATGGAACCAAAGGTTGCCGTGCGCACCTCGGACCCGTGATCGGCTGTGGTCAAGGCTTGCGATGCGGCGGGGGCGAAAGCGCGTTGCAAACCGTTCAGCCTTACGGTCTGTGGCGTGAAATAGGCCGCGATATTGGCCTTGATCTGCGTGCGGTCGCTTGTGTCGTAAAGTGCGGCCATCAGCACATCGAGTGTATGTTCCGTGCAGTTCTGGAATTGCCCCGAACTGGGATTCGCCAGAACCGAATAGGAGGGGTTATGCAGCGCCGCATAGGTGGGGCTGGCGATGACGCCCAACAATTTGCGCTGCAAACGTGGATCAGGAATGATGACCCCGGCATCCAGACTATGCGCCCCGGCAAAGAAATCGGCAGGCGTATCCTGCACCAGATCGCTGCGGGTCAGGTCGCCTTCGGTTTGGTAAAGGTTATAGACACGGTAGCCCATGCCTGTGCTGCCATCCGCTTGGGTGATCCGCGAATACACCCAGAACGCGACATGCGTGTAGTTGATCCCATCCGGCAGAACCGAAGGGTCTCGCCCTACACGGGACACGATGGCGACATTTGCGCCGCGAGAGGCAAGGTCCTGCTGGACGCGGTTCGCGAAGGCCGCGACCTGCTCTGCGGGCAAAACCGGATTGCCTGCGGCACTGCTGCCAGCGGTGGCCTGAATAGGCAGCAATGCGGCAAGGGCAAAGGCGATGATGGATACCATGCGTTTCATGATCAGGTCTCCTTAGTCCAACCGCGGTGGGCCGTTAGGCGCCACACATGCTGGAGTTTGTCCTTGCGGACAGGTTGCGGCGTTCTGGGGACCAAGGCTGGCATCGAGGACCGCTGCTCCGGCTGACATCGAGGCATTGCCGACCTGCTCCAATGCGGCACCGCTGACGGTCAGAACCGACCCCGCCGCAATGACCGGCACGGCCGAGACTGTGGCGACACCTGATGCCACTGCACTTGCCCCGTGGCTGGCCGCCTGGGCGCTATGGTCGACCGATTGCGCCGTGTGCTGGACGCTGGGTGCAGCACAGGCAGAGGTCAGGAAAAGAACCGCGACACCAGCGGATTTGATGAAATATGTCATTGCTTCGCTCCAAATATGAACATTGTTCACATTTGGTAGCGAGTCATTTTACCGCAGTCAACACAAAAATGAACATTGTTCAATAAATGGCATTCCCAGCTACAAAGGCAGCGCCACCGTCGACTTGATCTCTTCCATCGACAAAAGCGCCGTCACGTTGTGCACCTTCACTTCGGAAATCAGTGCCTGATAAAACGTGTCATAGGCCCGCGCATTGCGCACCCGCACCTTCAGGATATAGTCGATATCCCCTGCCAGCCTGTGCGCCTCCTGCACTTCCGGCCGTGATTTCAGCGCCTTAAGGAACCGAGCCTGCCAGTCGGTGTCATGTTCCGACGTGCGGATCAGGACAAAGAAACAGGCCTCGAACCCCAGCGCTTCGGCATCGAGCAAAACCGTCTGCTGGCCGATAATTCCGGCCTCGCGCATTTTGCGAATCCGGTTCCATACGGGGGTCTTGGATGACCCTACCGCCTTGGCAATATCGTCCAGCGACTGGGCCGCATCCGCTTGCAGCGCCGCTAAAATCTTCCGGTCTGTGGCATCAATCCGTACCGACATTCTCAATTCTCCAAAATCACAGGACAGGCGGTCCAAAATTGGGTTCATCAAGAACATATGTCCTTAACAACGCCCATGGGGGAGCAAATAGCAGAACAATATTCTATATTGAAGACAAGAAATCAGAGGTTCGCTATGAAGCACTTTCCAATATTCCTTGCCGTCGAAGGCCGCAGGATCGTTCTATCCGGCGGCGGCGATGCCGCGATGGCAAAGCTGCGCCTGCTGATGAAAACGCAAGCGCACCTCACTGTGATCGCGCCCCAGATCGCGGACGACATCCGCAAATGGGCCGCCCAAGGCAAATTACGGATCATCGAACGCGCCATGGAACCGGGGGATGCGCTCTGTGCTGCCCTTTTCTATGCGGCAAACGAGGACGATGCCGAAGACGCCCGTGTCGCCGCAATCGCCCATGCCGAGGGCGCGCTGGTCAATATCGTGGACAATCTGGCTGACAGCCAGTTCATTACTCCCGCCATTGTCGACCGCGACCCTGTCACCGTTGCGATCGGCACCGAAGGTGCAGCGCCCGTGCTGGCCCGCGCGATCAAGGCCGACCTTGAAGCGCGCCTGCCCACGTCGCTGGGTGTGCTGGCGCGGATCGGCAAGACCTTCCGCCATGCGGTCGATGTCCTGCCCATGGGCCGCAAGCGGCGCGATTTCTGGTCAGAATTCTACTTTAACCACGGCCCCAAAGCTTTTGAAGACAAAGGTGAAACCGGTGTGTTGCCCGCACTGGAAACTCTGCTGGATGCCCATATTACCGCCAAGCAATCCGAAGGCCATGTTGATTTCGTCGGCGCAGGCCCCGGTGATCCGGAACTTCTGACGCTCAAAGCCCGCAACGCCTTGGACAAGGCTGATGTGGTCATCCACGACCGTCTGGTCACTGGGGAAATTCTTGAACTGGCCCGCCGAGAGGCGATCATCATTGATGCCGGCAAAGAGGGTTTTGGCGCCTCCATGTCCCAAGCCGCCATTGACGCGCTGATCGTGCAGCATGCGCTGGACGGCCACCATGTTGTGCGCCTCAAAGCGGGCGACCCGACCGTCTTTGGACGTCTGGACGAGGAAATCGAAGCCGTCACCGCCCACGATATCCCCTACCGCATTATTCCGGGGATCACCGCCGCCTCTGCCGCAGTCGCGGGAATCGGGCAAAGCCTGACCAAGCGCAATCGCAATTCCGCCGTGCGCCTGATTACGGGCCACGACACCAAAGGCTATGCCGATCACGACTGGAAAGCGCTTGCACAGCCCGGTGAGGTGGCCGCGATCTACATGGGCAAGAAATCCGCCCGCTTTATCCAAGGCCGTCTTTTGATGCATGGCGCGGACCCGGCCACGCCCGTGACAATCATTGAAAACGTCAGCCGTGCAGATCAACAGATCATCGCGACCACATTGGCGCAGCTTGAACCGACATTGACCCGAGCCGACCTCAAAGGCCCTGCCATCACATTCTATGGCCTTGCGCCACGTGACGCGCAGGCACGCGCCGAAACCCTTCAGGAGTTTGCATGATGTCCCCGCGTTTCACACCTAAAGTCATCACCGCAAATGCACTGCTTGAAGGTGATGCGGTCTGGCTGACCGAAGCCGACACATGGACCCGTGATATCAGAGAGGCCGAATTGATCACCGACGAGGCCCATGCCGATTTACGCCTGCTCGAAGCGCAATCGCGCGCGGGCGAGGTCGCGGGCGTTTATCTGGCAGATGCCAAGGCAGGGGCAAACGGGCCGGAGCCTGTGCACTTCCGCGAGGAATTCCGCACGCGCGGCCCTTCAAACTATGCCCATGGCAAGCAAGTGGAGCTTTCATAATGTACGTCTATAACGACTTTGACGAGGCCTTTGTCCGCGAACGTGTGGCCCAGTTTCGTGGTCAGGTGGAACGCCGGATTGATGGCGCGCTGACCGAGGATGAATTCAAACCGCTGCGCCTGATGAACGGACTTTACCTGCAACTGCACGCCTATATGCTGCGGGTCGCTGTCCCTTACGGCACGCTGAACCCTGCGCAAATGCGCCAGCTTGCCTATATCGCTGACCGTTGGGACAAGGGCTATGGCCATTTCACCACGCGCCAGAACATCCAGTACAACTGGCCCAAGCTACAAGACGTGCCTGACATGCTTGACGCTTTGGCCGATGTGGGGATGCATGCGATCCAGACCTCTGGCAACACGATCCGCAATGTGACTGCGGACCATTTCGCCGGCGCTGCCGCCGACGAGATCGAAGACCCGCGCGCGATAGCAGAGCTTTTGCGCCAGTGGTCCACAGATCACCCCGAATTCCAGTTCCTGCCGCGCAAGTTCAAGATTGCCGTGACAGGCGCAGAACAGGACCGCGCCGTGACCCGCGCCCACGACATCGGTCTGCGCATGGTCCGCAATGGCGTAGGCGAACCCGGTTTTGAGGTCATCGTCGGCGGTGGCCTTGGCCGCACACCGATGGTGGGCAAGGTCTTGCGTGACTTCCTGCCCAAAGCCGATCTGCTGCCCTATTGCGAGGCAATCGTCAGCGTCTACAACCTGCTGGGCCGCCGCGATAACAAGTACAAGGCGCGGATCAAGATCACTGTGCACGAGAACGGTTTGGAGAAGATCCAAGAACTGGTCGAAGACCGCTTTGCCGCGATCCGTGCGGACTTCGGTGGCCACGATCAGGCCCTACTGGCCCAGATCGAAGCGGCCTTTGCACCACCCGCCTTTGTCACCAAATCGGTTGACGGGTTCGAGGCGGCACGTCTGGCCAACCCCGCCTTCCGGTCGTGGACTGACACCAACCTTGCCGCCCACAAGAACCCAGACTACGCCATCGTGTCGATCAGCATCAAGAAACACGGGAACACACCCGGTGATGCGACCTCTGACCAGATGCGCGCTATGGCCGATATCGCCGAGGCTTACGGTCACGGCGAGCTACGGATCAGCCACGAACAGAATGTGATCCTGCCGCATGTGCACAAAGGTGACCTTGCCAAGGTCTATGCCGCCCTGCGCGATGCGGACCTTGCCACCGCGAACATCGGCCTTGCCTCTGATATCATCGCCTGCCCGGGCATGGACTACTGCGCCTTGGCCACGGCACGGTCGATCCCGATTGCACAGGAAATCGCAACACGGTTCGATGAGCTGAAGATCGAGCATGAAATCGGGCAACTGAAGATCAAGATCTCGGGCTGCATCAATGCCTGCGGGCACCACCATGTGGGTCACATCGGGATTCTTGGCCTCGACCGGGCCGGTGTGGAGAATTACCAGATCACCCTTGGCGGTGACGGAACCGAGACAACCACGATCGGCGAACGCGCAGGCCCCGGTTTCAGCGCCGATGAAATCGTGCCTGCGATCGAGCGGCTGGTGATGGGTTACCTCGATCTGCGCCTGAATGCGGATGAAACTTTCCTGCAAGCCTACCGCCGCCTTGGGATCGCGCCCTTCAAAACAATTCTTTACCCCGCAGAGGACAAAGCCAATGCCGCTTAAAGAACTGGCTGAACGCCGCAACATCCTGCACCGCAAATCCGATGCGCAAACGCTGCTCAGACATGCGTTGTCAGACGTTCAGATCGGAAAGGTCGCCCTTGTGTCCTCTTTCGGGGCAGAGGCGGTTGTGCTGCTGCATATGGTGTCCGAGATCGACAAAAGGACACCCGTGATCTTTCTGGACACCGAAATGCTGTTTCCAGAGACGCTGAGCTATCAACGCGACCTGTCTGCCCAACTGGGCCTGACAGACGTGCGGATCATCGGCCCTGAACGCAACGCTGTGCTGACCGAAGACGTGGACGGTTTGCTGCATCAGGCAGACCCCGATGCCTGCTGTGACCTGCGCAAGACACGGCCCCTGAATGCGGCCCTTGCCGAATTTGGCGGCTGGGTCACAGGGCGCAAGCGGTATCAGGGCGGGCAACGGGCGCAGCTGCCCTTGTTTGAGATGGAAGACCGCAAGATCAAGATCAACCCGCTGGCGGATTGGACGTCGCAAGACGTGCAGGACTATATCGCAAGGCATGACCTGCCACGCCACCCGCTTGTGGCCCAAGGCTATCCGTCCGTGGGCTGCATGCCCTGCACAACGCGGGTCAGCGCACTTGAAGATCCCCGCGCAGGCCGTTGGCGGGGCATTGAAAAAACCGAATGCGGTATCCATAACCGCCCCCGCAAGGAAATAGCCGCATGAGCGTGATCGTCACCGATAACGGGTTTGCACCCGATGACTTTGCCTGCGGTTTCGTGGCGCTGCATGATGCCGCGGCCAATGACTGCGACTACGGGATTGATCTGCCATCAGATACCAGCCCCGCAGCACTGTCCAACCTGGGCAATCCGCCGTTGATCCGGATCAACTTTCCGTCTTTCGCGGATGGACGCGGCTTTACGCTCGCGGCCATGCTGCGGCGGGCAGGCTATAAGGGCCGCTTGCGGGCCAAGGGCCATGTGCTGGCTGACCAATATGCGATGGCCCGCCGGTCCGGTTTTGACGAAGTCGAAATCGACGATGCCCTTGCCGCACGCCAACCACAAGACCAGTGGACATACCGCGCAGACTGGCAAAACCACAACTATCAGGCACGATTGCGCGGCTAGAGCCTTTCCCTGATCCAGATCAATGACTAAACGGAGGGCGTGTCTGTAAAGATGCGCCATGATCCTTATGACCGAGCAAACACCAGTGACCCTAGATACCGCCAAAGCCGTCCCGACCCTGCCAGATGCGCAAACGATCACCGAAGTGAAACACTATACCGACCGGTTGTTCTCGTTTCGCGTGACCCGTCCGGCGTCCTTGCGGTTCCGCTCTGGCGAGTTTGTGATGATCGGCCTGATGGGTGATCCCGATCCTGCAACGGGCAAACAAAAGCCGCTGCTGCGGGCCTATTCCATCGCCTCGCCTTCGTGGGATGAGGAACTGGAGTTCTATTCGATCAAGGTGCAGGACGGCCCGCTCACCTCGCGGCTACAACACATCCAGCCAGGTGATGAATTGATCTTGCGTCCCAAACCGGTCGGCACGCTGGTCCATGACGCGCTTTTGCCCGGGAAACGGATCTGGTTCTTTGCAACCGGAACCGGATTTGCACCCTTTGCATCCCTGCTGCGCGAACCGCAGACCTACGAGGATTACGACGAGGTCATCATCACGCATACCTGCCGTGAAGCCGGCGAACTGACCTATGGACGCGATCTGATCGAGGCCCTCAAGACGGATGAATTGCTGAACGAAGTCATCGGCGAAGGGTTCTGGAAAAAGATCAAATACTACCCCACGACGACACGCGAAGAGAGCCCCAAGATGGGCCGCATCACAGACCTGATGCGCAGCGGTGAAGCCTTTGCCGACCTGGGCGTGCCGCCCCTGTCGCCCGAGACTGACCGCGCAATGATATGCGGCAATCTGGCCTTCAATCTGGAACTGAAGGACATGCTGGAAGAATACGGGCTTGTTGAGGGCGCGAACTCCAATCCGCAGCACTATGTGGTCGAAAAAGCATTTCTTGACTGATCCAAAGCTTGCGAAAATGCAAAAGGCCGCGTCATTGCTGACGCGGCCTTTTTGTTTCGCGGTTGGCCGTATCTTACATGCCAAGCAGGTTTCTGATGTTATCCAGAACCGGCTGCAGCAATGCCGGATTGTTGCTGGCAAAAGACAGCGCATTTGTCAGCGTGTCCTTCTGGCTCTGATCAATATCGAGTGTGTCAAGCAGCGCGGTCACGCGCTCGGCGTCAAAGCCTTCGATTGTCAGCAGGTCATCCGCCATCGCCATCAGATCTTCGCCTGCGCCCGCAACTTCTGCGGCGGCGGCCTCAACAGCGGCAGCAGCTTCTGCGGCAGCGGCTTCTGCGGCAGCCGCAGCAGCCTCCAACTCGGCAGCGGCAGCAGCTTCGGCAGCAGCGGCTTCTGCGGCGGCGGCTTCGGCAGCAGCGGCTTCAGCGGCAGCAGCTTCGGCAGCAGCAGCTTCGGCAGCAGCAGCGGCAGCGGCTTCTGCGGCAGCGGCTTCTGCGGCAGCGGCTTCGGCAGCGGCAGCTTCTGCCGCTTGGGTGGCGCCGGTCAGGACACCAACGGCGGCACCCGGGCCACGGCCTTCAGCGGCATATTGGTAGCCAAAAAAGCCAACAACAGCCAAAATAACGAGGATTGCGATTGCACGCATTGGTCAAATCCTTCCAAATCTGTTCATTTGGGCCCCCATCGGACCTTGACCGTGGCATATGTCAGACGCCGGCCTAAAGGGGAAGAACAATCGCGGGGGAAAATTCGGCGGAAAACCGCATCTTTTGCGGGTTGAAGACGCCTCTCGGGAGGTTTAGTTTGCACATCACCTGAATGGAACAACGTAAGGATAAAGACCATAGGACGCAGACCCCACAACGCGCCTCCACAGCGCGAAACCGGCCCACGCATCAACGAACGGATCACGTCGGACGAAATCCGCCTGATCGGCGCAGACGGCGAAAACGTCGGTGTTGTCACACCCGCCCGTGCGATGGAAATGGCCGATGAAGCTGGCCTCGATTTGGTAGAGATCTCTCCAAATGCCAACCCACCGGTTTGCAAAATCATGGACTATGGCAAGTACAAATACGAGACTCAGAAAAAAGAAGCTGAGGCCCGCAAGAAGCAAAAGATCATCGAGATCAAAGAGATCAAGTTCCGCCCGAACACCGACGACCATGACTATGGCGTCAAGATGCGCAGCGTATTCAAGTTTCTGGAAAACGGCGACAAGGTAAAAATCACCCTTCGCTTCCGTGGCCGCGAGATGGCCCACCAGGAACTGGGCCGCCAACTGCTGGAGCGTGTCGCTGAAGACACCAAAGATGCAGGGCGCGTCGAGAACTTTCCGAAAATGGAAGGTCGCCAGATGGTTATGCTGATTGGGCCATTGCCGAGGTAGCGGCAATTTTTAAAGGCGACAGAGAACAAAAAACCCCCGATTTCTCGGGGGTTTTTACGTTTTAGGCGGCGGCTGCGACAGCCCGTCCTGTGATGACCTTGACCAGATGCGCCCGATACGCGGACGATCCGTGAAGATCAGCGATCATGCCATCTGCGGCAACGGACAGCCCCTCAAGGGCCGATTTGTCAAAATTGGCACTCAGCGCTTCTTCGGCCTCGGTCCAGCGGAACACACCATTCTCTGACGCGCCGGTGACGGCTACGCGCACGCCGTCGGCGTATTTGGCGACAAAGACGCCGACCAGCGCGAAGCGTGACGCAGGCTGCACAAACTTTTCGTAATGCGCCTTCTGTGGTACCGGGAAACGGACCTCGGTGATGACTTCGCCTTCGTTGAGGGCTGTAGCGAACATCCCTTCAAAGTAATCATCGGCCGCGATCTGCCGTGCATTCGTGATGATTGTCGCACCCGACCCCAAGGCCGCGGCGGGATAGCAGGCCGAAGGGTCATTGTTGGCCAGTGACCCGCCAATGGTGCCGCGATTGCGGACCGCAGGATCGCCAATATGCGCTGCCAGTGCGGCAAGCCCCGGATAATGGGCTGCGGCCTCTTTCGCGACAGTCGCATGCGTTGTCGCGCCACCGATGCAAACGGCACCGTCATCGGCCAGACAGATGCCCTGCATTTCGCCAATGCCGGTGAGGCTGACCAAGGTTGCAGGCATCGCCAGCCGCGCTTTCAGCGTCGGGATCAGTGTTTGCCCCCCGCCCAGCGCCTGTGCGTCCTCTTGCGTGAGCGCCTTGACCGCATCCGCAATCGTGGAAGGCCGTTCAATTTCAAAAGCATACATGAGCGTTCTCCCTTATGCGTTATTCATGGCCGCCCAGACACGCGCAGGTGTCAAAGGCATGTCGATATGGGTGACGTTCTTGCCGCCCGATTGCAGCGCGTCAATCACGGCATTCACCACGGTGGCCGGCGAACCGATGGCACCCGCCTCGCCGCAGCCTTTCACCCCAAGCGGGTTATGGGTGCAGGGCGTGCCTTGCGAGTGATCGACGCGATAGAAGGGCAGATCATCCGCGCGCGGCATGATGTAATCCATATAGCTGGCGGACAAAAGCTGGCCATTGGCGTCATAGCTTGCGTTTTCAAGCAAAGCCTGCCCGATCCCCTGCCCCAGACCGCCATGAACCTGGCCCGTGACGATCATCGGATTCATCACATTGCCAAAGTCATCGACTGCGGTGAAGCTTTCGACGGTCACTTTCCCTGTCTCCGGGTCCACTTCGACCTCGCAGGCATAAGCGCCTGACGGATAGGTAAAGTTGGCCGGATCATAGAAAGCCGTTTCTTCCAGTCCCGGTTCGATATTCTCGATCGGGTATTCGTGGGGAATATAGGCTTTCAGCGCAACTTCACCAAAGCTGACGGATCGGTTCGTCCCTTTGACCTTGAACTGCCCGTCGCTGAAATCCACGTTTTCGGGAGTGTCTTCCAGCATGTGCGCCGCGATTTTCGTGGCCTTCACGATGATCTTTTCAGTCGCCCGCACCATGGCAGAGCCGCAAACGGCAAGGCTGCGTGACCCATAGGTTCCCATGCCAAAGGGAATTTTCGAGGTATCGCCATGCACGATATCAATCGTTGACGCATCAATCCCCAGCATATCCGCGACGATCTGCGGGAATACTGTCTCGTGTCCTTGCCCGTGGCTATGGGCGCCGACCATGACGCTGATGTTGCCTGTGGCGTTCACACGCACAGTGGCCGCATCATAAAGCCCGACGCGTGCGCCCAGAATGCCGATAAGGTTTGACGGCGCGATACCGCAGGCCTCGACATAAGAATTTATGCCCAGACCGCGCAGCTTGCCTTTGGCCTCACTGGCCGTGCGGCGTGCCGCAAAACCGGCGCGATCAATCAGGCTTTCGATCTTGTCCATCAGCGCATCATAATTGCCAGAGTCATACTCAAGCCCTGCAGCGCTTGCGAAGGGATACTGATCGGGCTTGATGAAGTTTTTCCGCCGCAGTTCAACCGGATCCATGCCCAATTCGCGCGCGGTCATATCAATCACCCGCTCGATGGAATAGGTGGCTTCCGGACGCCCTGCACCTCGGTACGCATCTACAGGGGCGGTATTCGTAAAGACGGCTTTCACGTTCACATAGACATTAGGCACCGTATAATTGCCCGCCATCAGCGTGCCGTGCAGATAGGTTGGCGTCACGGTCGCAAAGTTTGACAGATAGGCGCCCACGTTGGCCATGGTTTCGGTGCGGAAGGCGATAAATGTTCCGTCCTTCTCGCAGGCCAGTTCGATCTTGGTCACATGGTCACGGCCATGGGCATCGGAAAGGAACGCCTCGGTTCGGTCAGCGACCCATTTCACAGGGCGGCCCACCTTCTTGGCCGCCGCCAGTACAAGGGCTTCCTCGCCATAGTGATAGATTTTCGACCCAAAGCCGCCACCGACGTCTGGCGCGATCACGGTCAGCTTGTTTTCAGGGATCCCCAGCACGAACGCCGAAATCAAAAGCCGCGTCATATGCGGGTTTTGCGACGTGGTTTGCAGCACATAGGAATCGGCGGCGCGGTTGTATGTTCCGATCGACGCGCGCGGCTCCATCGCGTTGGGCACCAGACGGTTGTTCACCAGTTCCAAGGTCGTCACATGCGGGGCCGCCTTGATTGCAGCATCGGTGGCGGCGCGGTTGTCTTCGATCCAGCCCCAGTCAAAGCACTGGTTGGTGCCGATCTCGTCATGCACGAAGTTGTCGCCGGCCAGCGCTGCCGCCATATCGACCACTGCGGGCAGTTCCTCGATATCTGCGATGATTTCCTCGGCGGCGTCACGGGCCTGTTGCTCTGTTTCGGCAATAACGGCCGCATAGGCATCACCCACATGGCGCACCTTGCCATGGGCCAGAACGGGGCGCTTGGGCTCTTTCATCGGCTCGCCATTGCGGCTGTTGATCAGCCAGCCTGCGGGGTTGCCCCCCACATCGGCAAAATCCGCCCCGGTAAAGACAGCCAGCACGCCGGGCATCGCCTCTGCCGCACTGGTATCAATTGATTTGATGATCCCATTGGCCACATTCGAGCGCACAAAGATCGCCGAAACCTGTCCGTAGGTGTTGATGTCTGCCGTATATGTCCCAGTACCCGTCAGAAACCGCACGTCCTCCCGACGTGTTGTGCTGGCACCGATTCCACCATCTTTAGGCATGTTCTTCCTCCCTTTGGGAGCAGCAGTCCTTCAGTGAAAAACTGGCTCCAAATTTTCGTTGAAAACTGGCTTACGCTGCCGCAATGGCAGAGACATCCTGACCGGATGCGGCCATGATGGCTTTCACAATGTTGTGGTAGCCGGTGCAGCGACAGATATTCCCTTCAAGATAGGCACGGATCTCCCCTTCCGTGGGCTTGGGGTTCTCTTTCAGCAAGGCCGCCGCCGACATCACCATCCCCGGCGTACAAAAGCCGCATTGCAGACCGTGATGGTCCTGAAAGGCCTGCTGGATCACATTGAGCGAACCGTCCGCGTTCGCCTGCCCCTCGATTGTCGCGACCTCGGCACCGTCGGCTTCGGCCGCGAACATCGTGCAGGCCTTTACGGCTTCGCCGTTCACGTGGACGATACAGGCCCCGCATTGCGACGTGTCGCAGCCAACGTGGGTGCCTGTCAGATGCAGGTCATTGCGCAGGAAATCGACGAGCAATGTGCGCCCTTCAATTGTGCCCGACACGGCTTTGCCGTTCACGGTCATAGTTACCGATGCCATTCTTACCTCCCAAAAGTCATCTTCTTTGGGCAGAGTTAAACACGCCCATGCAGCCTTGAGAACACATATCTTACGCTGCAGTTGCACATCGGCGTGCTGCAGGTGCTAAATATCCGCGCGGGGTTTCGGGCGGGTCGGTATTTCTTTCAGAAGTCCCCCCACGCCCATGAGGGCAAAGTCAGCAGGCGTCAGATCAATCCCACAGATCACCCGCTCCAACACCCAATCGGCGCCATTCAGCGCAGGCGAGCGCGCACAGCCGGGCAAGCCGATCACCGGCTTTTGATCAAGCTGCCCCAGAAAAAGCAGGTTTCCGGGGTCAACCGGCATCCCGAATTGCGTCACCACCCCGCCAGCCTGGCGCAATGCGGCGGGTCCGACATCAAAACTGTCTGATGTGGCCGAGGCCGTCTGAATGAAGATCACATCGCCAGCGGCCTCTTGCAGCGCCGCAGCAAGAGGGTCTTGGGCATGGGGCACAATCACAGGCGGCGTCAGGGACACACCCAAGCGGTCAAGCCGCCCCGCAAGCGCGCGCCGCCCCTTGTCCGTGCCCTGCGTTTCGATCCGGGTCTCGATCAGGCTGGCAGTCTTGAAGCGCGGCGGCAAAACACGAAGCGCGCTTTGTGCTGCAGCGCAAGCGCGCGCCACATCCTCTTTGGGGACCGCATAAGAGATAATCTTGATTGTGGCGATCATCACATCAGGACCAACGCGCTGCATTGGCGGCACGGTCGCGACCGTGATCATCGGGTTGACACTGTTGCAGGCATTGATCGCTGCCACATCAATCGACGCAACACCCGGACCCGTGGCAAAGATATTGACGCGGCCGGTTGCGGCTTGGCTCAGCCGGACCCCCGCACCAGCCAGAGCGGCAGCCAGTTCTGCGGCCGCGTCATCTTCGTTCAGGTCGCCCGCGTCATATCGCGCCACCGTGATCCTGGCATAGCCAGCCGCTTGCAGCGCCGCGATATCCTGCGCAGCCAGGACATGCCCCTTGCGCAAGCGCCCTTTGCCCAAGGGCACGGAATGGGCCAGCACAGCGCCCAGCGCATCACCGGTCTGGACCGGGCCAAACTTCACTTTGGCTTCCTGAGCGTTTCGGTCACCTGCGCCATGATGCTCACCGCAATCTCGGCCGGATCGCGGCCACCCAGATCAAGCCCGACAGGGGCGTGGATCCGCGCAATCTCCTCATCGGTAAACCCGACCTCTTTCAGCCGCTCAACACGCTTTGCGTGAGTGCGTGTGGACCCGAGGCAACCAAGATAGAAAGCCGCCGATTCAAGCACGGTGACAATCGCCGGATCATCCAGCTTGGGATCATGTGTCAGCGTAACCACTGCCGTGCGCGCATCAAGCTTGAGCCCGCGCAAAGCCTCATCAGGCCAGTCATCCAGAATGGTTTCACCGGGAAAGCGGGCAGCGGACCCGAAAGCCGGACGCGGATCAATGAGGATCGGCGTGTACCCGCAGGCGCGTGCCATTTCGACCAGATGCTGGGCAATATGCACAGCACCCACGATGATCATGCGCAGCGGCGGGTTATGGATGGCAACGAATGTCTGGCCGTCTTCTTCGACACCGGACCGGTCCAGGCGAAACCTTTCCGGATAGGCCCCGATGGGTTGCAGCCGCGCACCGCCCCTTTCAAGGTCCGTCACATAGGCGACCGGGATGGCCTTTTCGCGGGCCTCGACCAGCCGTTCCAGCAGTTCCACAGGCACAACAGTGCCCACAGGTTCCACCAGCACTTTGATCTCGCCTCCGCAGGCAAGGCCGACAGCAAAGGCTTCGTCGTCACTGACGCCGAAATGCAGGAGTTTCTGTTTCCCATCAATCACGGCCTCAATCGCTTCGGTGATCACCGCCCCTTCGACACAACCACCCGAGACAGACCCTTCCATCGCGCCATCGGCGTCGATCACAAGTTGACTGCCCACCGGACGCGGAGCCGAACCCCATGTCTGCACCACGGTTGCAATAGCCACACCACGCCCGGCGCGATGCCAAGCAAGGGCCAGTTTCGGAAGATCGGTTATCGTCTGTGTCATATCATCCATATCGCCGCAAATCGTGTTCCCTGTTACCATAGACCTTTGAACAGCGACGCAACAATCCCGTTATCACACGGCCAAGGCAGACGACAGGATCGCCAATTCCGCACCAGTCATGGACGGGGAGCGCAGGCCCGATATCTCCGCCTTCCATTGCCCCGCCTGCCCCAAAAGCGTAGCTTGCCCGCAGAACGCGCGGAGTATTGGCCATGAATGATTCCTCACCTATCAAAGCAACCGGCTTTGGTCCCGACCTTGGTCCATTTGACTGGGCCGATCCTTTGCGGCTTGAAGATCAGTTGACCGAAGACGAACGGATGCTGCGTGATGCCGCCCGCACTTTTGCGCAATCGCAGTTGCAGCCCAAGGTGACGGATGCCTACCGCAACGAAACCATTGATCCGGGCGTTTTCAAAGCGATGGGCGATGCGGGCCTTCTGGGTCTGACCATCCCCGAAGAATACGGCGGATTGGGTGCGGGCTATGTCACTTATGGTCTTGTCGCCCGCGAGGTTGAACGGGTGGATAGCGGCTATCGGTCGATGATGTCGGTGCAAAGCTCGCTGGTGATGTATCCGATCCATGCATACGGCAGTGAAGAGCAGCGGCAAAAGTACCTGCCCGGACTGGCTGCGGGTACTTTGATCGGCTGCTTTGGTCTGACCGAACCCGACGCGGGCAGCGACCCCGCAGGCATGAAGACGACAGCGAAGAAGACACAAGATGGCTACGTCCTGAACGGGTCGAAGATGTGGATCAGCAATGCACCCATCGCAGATGTCTTTGTGGTCTGGGCCAAATCCGACGCCCACGACGGAAAGATTCGCGGGTTTGTGCTGGAAAAAGGCATGAAGGGCCTCACAGCGCCAAAAATTGGCGGCAAACTCAGTCTGCGCGCCTCGGTCACGGGCGAGATTGTCATGGACAACGTGGCCGTAGGCGAAGACGCGCTTTTGCCCGGCGTGCAGGGCCTGAAAGGGCCATTCGGCTGCTTGAACCGCGCCCGCTATGGTATCGCATGGGGGGTTATGGGGGCCGCCGAAGCCTGTTGGCATGCCGCACGGCAGTATGGGCTGGATCGCAGGCAGTTCGGCAAACCGCTGGCACAGACCCAGCTTTTCCAGAAGAAACTGGCCGATATGCAAACGGAGATCGCCCTTGGGACACAATCCGCATTGCAATTGGGCAGGTTGATGGAACAGGGCAAGGCCGCGCCAGAAATGATCAGCCTGATGAAGCGCAACAACTGCGGCAAGGCGCTTGATATCGCGCGGATGTCACGCGACATGCATGGCGGGAACGGGATCAGTGAAGACTTCCAGATCATGCGCCATATGGTCAACCTCGAGACCGTGAATACCTATGAAGGCACCCATGATGTGCACGCTTTGATCCTCGGGCGGGCGCAGACGGGACTACAGGCATTCTTCTAAGGGGCGCACGGGCGCATAAAAATTCCCAATATGCCCATTTGCTGCCGCAAACGTCATCTAGACTCGCATGAAATTCGGGGCTTAACCCGGTTTCGGAGCAGATGAATGGAAGACAGGCAGCTTGCCATCGCAGCAGACCTCAAGGACCTTGGTGCCAATGACTGGCTGGCCGAGATTGATGAAATTTGTGAGGAATTTGGCTTTTTCGAACAGTTGGGTATGGGGCACTGCGCGGGTTTTCTGGAAGCCGGCAACAACCTGCTTGTGACCTTCGAAAACGCAGAAGCCGTGCGTGAACACAATATTGATGCCGAACCGCGCGGGTTTGCCTATGCGCGCCATGATGGATGGTCTCATCTTGCGCTGATTTCCTTTACCGAAAGCTGGTTTCGGGATGAGGCCGTCTATGCCTTTTTTGACCGCTTGGTAGACGAGGAGTTCTTTGGCGATTTCTCGCAAATCGTCTTTTACGGCGGTGATGGTGGCGCGGCTTATGCGGCGGCGGCTTTTTCCGTGGCTGCACCCGGCGCAACAGTCATCGCGTTACGCCCGCAGGCCACTTTGGATGCCGGAACTGCGGGCTGGGATCCGCGCTATAAGGCCGCCCGCCTCAATGACTTCACCGGTCGATATGGTTATGCGCCAGAGATGATCGAAGCGGCCGATAAGGTCTTTGTCGCGTATGATCCGCATCAGCGCTTCGATGCGGTTCATGCCGCCCTCTTCCGTAAACCGCATGTCACACTCCTGCCCTGCCCGCTTTTTGGCGATGCACTGGATCGCGCATTTGACCGGATGGGGATCCAAGACATTATGATCAAGCTGGCAATGGACTATGCGCTGGACAAGAAGCGGTTTCTCCAGCTTTTGCGCGCGCGGCGCTATGATCAGACCTATGCGCGCACCCTTGTGCGGCAACTGATCATGACAAACCACCCGCGGCTTGCGCGGGTTGTTTGCGAATATATGTTACGGCGCGGCGAGAATGCGTTTTTTGAACAGAAACTCGCTGAACTCAACGCATCGGACGACGATTAGATGTGGTAGATATCGCGGTAGACATAGCGCACGATATCGTCACGATTCACGCCAATGTCTTCCAACTCGCGGTCGGAAAGGCGCTGCATCCGCTGGACTTCGACCGAGCGGTTTTGCGATGCGATCACGCGATCAAAAAAACCTGCGATGCTGTTGAAGAAAGCAAAACCGGATGACGCTTTGGTGCGTGTTGCGATTGTATCAGTATAAAAGGCCATGACGAGCACTCCTGTCAGGAAACATTGTGTTGCCTGCTACATATGCTGTCTGTCGTGGAGTGAAACCGCCAATGCTGCATTGCGGCATTGCAGCTACTGCATGCCTATTGGCTATCGGTCCGCCCTTCGATGATCTTTTTGATCACCGTGTAAATACGAGAACCAAAATAGCCGAGAACCGCACCGAAGATCACGCCAAAGACGGTTCCACTGTCCAGCAAAGCTGCACAAATGGCCGCAGCCAGCAGCGCCACCATGAATGCAATCAGGCGTTTTTCATAAGGCTCGACCTTGAAGTAACCCTCCAAAGTCTTGACGATTGGACCGGCAACAGGCCCTTCAATCTGCGGTGTCAGAAAGCCTGCAAGCGCTGCAATAAGAAAACCGAGCATATGTTCTCTCCCTTGAGGAGGTGGTTGTACATGAAATATCGCCGAAAACCGGCCTCTTCCGCAATGGGAAACACATGCCCTATAGCATCCCTCCGCGCAACGGTGTAATCGGGAACAATGCCTGATAGACACCTGACAAGCCTGACAATCCGCCGCCCTGATGATTGGCATTTGCACCTGCGTGATGGTGCAATGCTCAAGGCCGTGCTTCCTGAAACAGCCCGTCATTTCGCCCGCGCGATCGTGATGCCGAACCTTGTGCCGCCGGTCGTCACATCGGCGCAAGCCCTTGCCTACCGGGAAAGGATCATGGCAGCACTTCCGCCAGGGGCAAAATTCCAGCCTTTGATGACGCTCTATCTGACGGAAACCACCGACCCCGAAGATGTGCGCGAGGCCTATGCGGCAGGCATCGCGACCGCTGTAAAGCTTTACCCGGCGGGCGCGACGACCAACTCTGACTCGGGCGTGCGCGAAATCGAAAAGGTGCGCGCCGTACTGGATGTGATGGCGGAAATCGGGATGCCCTTGTGTATCCACGGCGAAGTGACCGACCACGATGTCGATATCTTTGACCGCGAGGCTGTCTTTATCGACCGGGTCATGAAACCACTACGCAAGAAGGTCCCTGACCTGCGCATCGTGATGGAACATGTCACCACTCAGGACGCGGTCGACTATGTGCGCGACAGCAACAAAAATCTGGGTGCAACCATCACAACGCACCACCTCATCATCAATCGCAATCACATCCTCGCCGGGGGGATCAAGCCGCATTTCTATTGCCTGCCTGTGGCCAAGCGCGAGGCGCATCGCGTGGCGCTGGTGCAAGCCGCGATCTCTGGCGACAAACGGTTCTTTCTGGGCACCGACAGTGCGCCGCACACGGACCCCAACAAGTTGCAGGCTTGCGGCTGTGCCGGAATCTTTAGCGCACCCAACACGATGTCCTGTCTGGCCGAGGTTTTTGACGCCGCAGGGCGCATCCGCAAGATCGAGGACTTCGCCTCGCTGAACGGTCCGCTGTTTTACGGCCTGCCCCCCAATGAGGACACGATCACATTGATCAAGGGCGATCCGGTCACCTATCCGGCTCAGATCGCAACGGGCGACGGACCGGTCACTGTGTTTGACCCCGGATTTGACCTGCACTGGCGGGTCGTTGATTGACACGGCAGATGCCTCCGGCGGAGGTATTTTTGAACAAAAGAAGACAAAGGCTGCATGATGATCCCTTCCTCCTTCCCCACAAAAGAAGAAATGGCGCGCCTGACCGCGGGCATGCTGATCGAAATCGGGGCCATTGATTTCAATGCAACCACCCCCTTTACCCATGCCTCGGGCAAGCAGGCCCCCACCTATGTGGATTGCCGCAAGCTGATCTCTTATCCGCGTATCCGGTCGACACTGATGGATTTTCTGGCTGCTTCGGTCATGCGCGAGGCCGGATTTGAAGCCTTTGACAATGTCGCCGGTGGCGAAACTGCGGGCATCCCCTTCAGCGCCTTGGTGGCAGAGCGTCTGGCCCTGCCCATGACCTATGTGCGCAAGAAACCCAAAGGCTACGGTCGCAACGCCCGCATCGAGGGTGTGATGACCGAAGGCCAGCGCGTTTTGCTGGTCGAGGACCTGACCACCGATGGCGGATCAAAGCTGTCTTTTGTGGATGCGATCCGTGAAACAGGTGCGACCTGCAACGCGACGGCGGTCATTTTCTTCTACGGCATCTTTGACGGGGTCGAGCAGAGGCTGGCCGAGCACGGGGTACAACTGATCTCTTTGTGCACATGGTGGGATGTGCTGGCCGAGGCCAAGGCGCGCGGCGCCTATGATGCGGCCACCTTGACTGCTGTCGAGGCCTATCTGAACGATCCGGCCGGGTGGAAGCCTGCGTAAAAACTTATCCCCCGCACTGTGAACAACCTCTGCGGGGAATCATCTGCTTGTGGCGCATCTTGTGTTCCTTTTGCGTCGAATGACTAAATGGGGTATGGTTCTGGTTCGACCGGTGTTGTCCACAGGTTTATCCCGCCTTTTGTCCCCGATCATATCAAGATGGTCATCGGCGCGGACAGGCTGCTAAGAGGACACGGGCGCGATGTGAGGGATGGTCATGAACGAAATAGCTGCATTTAATCCAACCGGGATCGAGCAGGCATCGATCGATCAGATGCCCCATTCGATTGAGGCCGAACAGCAGCTCTTGGGCGCTATCCTGACCAACAACGACGTGTTTGACCGGATTGCGTCGATCATCGGCCCCAAGCACTTCTATGATCCGGTCCACGCCCGAATCTTCGAAACCGCCGCCGATCGCATTACCAAAAACATGCTGGCGAGCCCTGTGACGCTCAAGGCGTTCCTTGAGGAAGACGAGGGCTTACAAGAGCTTGGCGGGCCGTCCTATCTTGCGCGGCTTGCGGGGGCGGCGATTTCATCGTTTGCGGCACGAGATTATGCGCAGATGATCTATGACTTTGCGACGCGGCGCGAATTGATCCGTCTTGGCCGCGACATTGCAGACAAAGCGGCCTCTGTGAATGTTGACAGCGAACCCAAAGAACAGATCGTCGAGGCCGAACAAGCGCTTTATTCATTGGCGGAGCAAGGGTCTACCGAAAAAGGATTTCAATCTTTTCTTGCTGCGGTGACACAGGCGGTGAATGTCGCCAACTCCGCTTATCAGCGTTCAGGCGGGCTTGCGGGTGTTGCAACAGGATTGAAGGATCTGGATAGCAAGCTTGGTGGCTTGCACAAATCCGATCTCTTGATCCTTGCGGGCCGTCCGTCGATGGGCAAGACCTCGCTGGCCACAAATATCGCCTATAATGTCGCCAAGGCCTATCGCAAGGGCATCCTGCAAGATGGAACCGAAGGTGCGGTTGATGGTGGTGTGGTCGGGTTCTTTTCCCTGGAAATGAGTGCCGAGCAGTTGGCGGGTCGTATTCTTTCGGAAGCCTCGGAAATTTCGTCGCATAAAATACGCCAAGGCGACATGACCGAAGGCGAGTTCCGCCGCTTTGTGGATGCGGCGAAGAAACTCGAGTCTTGTCCGCTTTATATTGATGACACTGCGGCGATCCCGATTTCACAGCTTTCGGCGCGCGCGCGTCGCCTCAAGCGCACCCATGGGCTTGATTTGTTGATTGTGGACTACTTGCAGCTTGTGCGCGGCACGTCCGAGAACCGTGTGCAGGAGATTGGCGAAATTTCCATGGGCCTCAAGGCGATTGCCAAGGAACTGAACATCCCCGTCATCGCCCTGTCACAGCTTTCACGGCAGGTTGAAAACCGTGAAGACAAGCGCCCGCAATTGTCGGACCTGCGCGAATCCGGGTCCATCGAGCAAGATGCCGATGTCGTCATGTTCGTTTATCGCGGCGAATATTATACCGAGCGTGAGAAGCCGGAGGATGACAATATGGAAGCCATGGCCGCTTGGAAGGATAAGATGTCCCGCCTGCATGCCAAAGCCGAAGTCATTGTCGGCAAGCAGCGTCACGGGCCGATTGGCATGGTCGAACTGTCATTTACGGCCGAGTTCACCCGCTTTGGCAATCTCGCAAAAGAATGGCAACAGGCCCCGCACGAAGACCAATACTGATCTTATTCTGCGGGCTCTTTCTTTTCCGGCTTCAGGAACGGATGCATCGGGGCAAAGAAATGGCCCTTATGCGATTGCCGGCACGCGTGTCGGCAAAGAGCTCAAAAAGGCGGCCGATACGCTGGCCTGTCACGCGGGTGTTGACCATTGCAGCGGGACCACGCTCTGATCCGCTTCGCGGCGCCCCCCACGGTAAAGGACTTGCCGCCTAGGCCCACCCCTGCCAAAAGACTGGCATGAGCACTGGACGCCTCACGATTGACCTTGACGCTGTCGTCGCCAATTGGCGCGCGCTTGACGCCATGACCAATTGCAGAACCGCCGCCGTCGTCAAGGCCAACGGCTATGGTCTGGGCGCAGCCAATGTCGCCAAGGCCCTGTTCAAGGCTGGCGTGCGCCAGTTCTTTGTCGCCGTCGCCGAAGAGGCCGTACCGATCCGCGAGGAATTGGGGCCAAAGCCTGAAATCAATGTCTTTTCGGGTCATATGAAGGGCGACACGGAACTGATCCGCGATTTGCGCCTGACACCGATGCTGAATTCGGTGGAGCAACTGACACATCACTTTGAAACCCTGCCCGGCCATCCTTTTGGCATCCAGCTTGATACGGGCATGAACCGTTTGGGCATGGAAATGCAGGAATGGGCCGCGATTGCGGAACTGGCCCTGGCGCAGAACCCGACGCTGGTCATGTCGCATCTGGCTTGTGCGGATGAACCTGACCATCCGATGAACCCCTACCAGCTTGAAAACTTTCGCAAAATGACCGACGGCATTCAGGTGCCGCGCTCGTTTGCGGCGACCGGTGGCATCCTGCTGGGGCCTGCCTACCACTTTGATCTGACCCGCCCGGGGATCGGTCTTTATGGCGGCCTGCCTTTTGCGACCGCAACGCCGACGGTCGAATTGGATCTACCTATCGTGCAAGTGCGCGATGTGGCCGAGGGTGAAGTCGTGGGCTATGCCAATGCATGGCAGGCAGAGCGTCCGTCACGGATTGCCACCGTATCAGGTGGTTATGCGGACGGGATTGCACGTATTTTGTCGGACAAGGCGATACTTTATCATGGCGATATTCCTTGTCCTTTGGTGGGGCGGGTGTCCATGGACCTTTTGACGATTGATATCACCGACCTGCCCGACACACCGGCGAAACTCACGTTGATCGGTCCACAGCAGACAGTTGATGATCTGGCAAAGGCCGCAAATACCATCGGATACGAGATTCTGACGCAACTTGGCCGACGGTACGAGCGCAAGACCTATGGCAAGTGATCGCGCCAGCGACTTGCGCTGATTGTTGTAAGGAAGACACCCCATGCTGAATGTCCTGCGGATCGCCAACCTTTCCCTTCTGATCCTCTTTCCAATTGCTTGGTTCGCGCCGCTGATGCGGGCGGGCTTGCTGCCACTGTTCGGGCTCAGCGAAATTTCAGTGATATCGGGGATGCAGGCGCTTTGGAAAAGTGATGTGGCGCTGGCACTTCTGGTCACTGCATTTGCGCTTTTCGCGCCCTACCTCAAGACCATCGGCATCGCACTTGTGCATTTTAACCTTCTGAAAGATAAGACTTTACCCGCGCTGTCGTGGATCGGAAAACTGGCTATGGCCGATGTGTTTCTGATCGCGCTTTATATCGTTGTGATCAAGGGTGTTGGCGTGGGGCGGGTCGAAACCGGCTGGGGGCTGTATCTGTTTACGGCCTGCATTCTGGCCTCTATCGTCATCTCTGCCCTGACGCCGCAAGCCAAGGCAAAATCATAAGCCATTGCCCAGCGGCCCGAATTGGTCCAAAAGGTGAACATGGCCAAAGATTTCTCCTTTTCCTGCTCTGCCTGTGGCGCTGCGTTTCGCAAGTGGTCCGGCCAATGTGATGCCTGTCAGGCGTGGAACACGATCAGCGAATCCAAAGCCTTGTCCAGCGGACCCAAGGGCAAATCGCTGGGGGCATTGCGCGGCACACCAATCCCGCTGACAGATCTGGACACCCAAGAAAAGGAACCGCCCCGCACCCAGGCTGGCGTGGGCGAGCTTGACCGCGTTCTGGGGGGTGGCTTGGTCAAAGCCTCTGCACTTCTGGTGGGTGGTGATCCGGGGATCGGCAAGTCAACGCTGCTGCTGCAAGCCGCTGCAAGATTTGCCCGTAACGGTCTGAAAGTTATCTATATTTCCGGCGAGGAATCAAATGCGCAGGTCCAGATGCGTGCCCGCCGCCTTGGGCTGGAGAAAAGCCCGGTGCTGCTTGCCGCTGAAACAAACCTGCGCGATATCCTGACCACTCTGGAGGCCGAAAAGCCTGATCTTGCGATCATCGATTCCATTCAGACCATGTGGGCCGACAATGTGGACAGCGCGCCCGGCAGCGTGTCGCAGGTCCGGTCCTCTGCGCATGAGTTGACCACGTTCGCCAAGCGCAACGGCATGTCGGTTGTCATGGTCGGGCATGTGACCAAAGACGGCTCGATTGCGGGGCCGCGTGTTGTCGAACATATGGTCGATACGGTCCTTTATTTCGAAGGCGAACGCGGGCACCAGTTCCGCATTCTGCGTTCGGTCAAGAACCGCTTTGGTCCTGCCGACGAGATCGGTGTCTTTGAAATGACGGGTAAGGGACTGGCGGAAGTCAAGAATCCCTCGGCCCTGTTTCTGTCCGAACGCGGCGCCCCTACACCGGGTTCAGTCGTGTTTGCGGGCTTTGAAGGCACCCGCCCGATGCTTTGCGAGATCCAGGCACTTGTGGCTCCTTCGCCACACAGCCAACCGCGCCGGTCCGTGGTCGGATGGGATGGTGGGCGGCTTGCAATGATCCTTGCGGTACTCGAATCGCGCTGTGGCGTGCCCTTCACCGGATTGGACGTTTACCTCAATGTAGCAGGGGGTTTGCGCATCACAGAGCCCGGTGCAGACCTTGCCGTTGCAGCAGCCTTGGTATCGGCCCGCGAAGACGCCGCATTGCCCGCCGAAGCGGTGGTTTTCGGGGAAATCAGCCTGTCAGGTGCGCTGCGTCCGGTGGCCCAGACCGAAAATAGATTGAAAGAAGCGCAGAAACTTGGTTTTACAACAGCGATCATACCGCAACAGGCCAAACAGCCTGCGGTATCCGGTCTGGCTCTGCGTGTTTCTGTGGACCTTGCCGGTTTTGTACAAGAGGTATTCGGCGCGCGTTAGCGTCTGAGGCAGGAGACAGGCAATGGAAGGTTTCACACTCGTCGACGCGGGCGTCGCGATTATCGTGTTGTTGTCGGGCGTTCTTGCCTACAGCCGCGGTTTTGTCCGCGAGACGATGGCGATCTTGGGCTGGATTGGTGCAACAATCGTGGCCTTTATCTTTGCCGATCAGGTGGAACCACTCGTGCGCCAGATCCCGGTCGTGGGCGATTTCATCGGGGATAGCTGCGAACTGGCGATTATTGCCGCCTTTGCCGCTGTTTTTGCGGTGGCTCTTGTCGTTGTGTCCATCTTCACGCCTCTGTTCTCGAGCGTCGTTCAACGCTCGGCGCTTGGTGGCGTTGACCAAGGGCTTGGTTTCTTCTTTGGCGTCCTGCGGGGCATCCTGCTCGTGGCGGTCGCCTTCTTTGTCTACGACACGATCTTTGCGACCCAACAGTTTGCCGTGATCGACGAAAGCCGTTCCGCCGAAGTCTTTGCGCAGCTGACTGGTCAGATCGAACAGCAAAATCCAGAGCAAGCCTTGGGCTGGATCACAGAGCAGTACCAGCAGTTGGTCGGCAACTGTGGCGCACCTGCCGAGTAGCGCCTGAATTTACAGCACAGGCTTTTTGCTTCGCCCTCCGCAAAGGGGGCGCGGCGCGTTTATGTTGCCGATTGATCCGCAGGCCGTTTGGAATGACCGGATAGCGACACCAGCGTGGAGCGGGCGTGCAAATGAAACGTGTTTTGCAAACCATTGCGATGGTCCTTGCCGTTCTGGCCACCGGTGCCGCCTTGCCTTTGGCTGTGATGGCTTTTGGCGCCTAGATCACGAAGGTTTCGTGACACCGCGCCCCTGAGCGACTAAGAGGGGGTAACATCCCTGAAAACGGATTCGGAGCTGCCCTCTTGTCCATCCTCATGCCCCCCGCCCATCCCTTTGATGACGATAAACTGCGAGAGGAATGTGGCGTCTTTGGCGTTGTCGGTGTCACCGACTCTGCGAATTTTGTCGCGCTTGGCTTACATGCCCTGCAACATCGCGGCCAAGAAGCGGGCGGCATTGTCACCTATTGTCCTGAAACCGGCTTTAACCAGCAGCGTCGTCTGGGACTGGTGCGGGATAATTTCACCAGCCCGAAAATCATGAAAATGCTGCCCGGCAGTATCGGGATCGGGCATGTGCGGTATTCGACCTCCGGGTCCAAAGGTCAAACGGCGCTGCGCGATGTGCAGCCATTCTTTGGCGAGTTCTCGATGGGCGGTGCTGCCATTGCGCATAACGGCAACATCACCAATGCGCTGTCGCTGCGCCGCGAATTGATCGAGCGCGGGTCGATCTTTCAAAGCTCCTCTGACACCGAATGCATCATTCACCTGATGGCCCGCTCGATGGGCCGGACCATCCCCGACCGCATGGAAGAAGCCCTGCGCAAGGTCGAAGGCGCGTTTTCCATCGTCGCCATGACACGCACCAAGCTGATCGGCTGCCGCGACCCGTTGGGTGTGCGCCCCTTGGTTCTGGGCAAGATCGGTGACGGCTGGGCGCTGTCATCGGAAACCTGCGCGCTGGACATCATCGGTGCAGAGTTCGTCCGCGAGATCGAACCGGGCGAAATGGTCGTCGTCACCGAAAAAGGCGTTTCAAGCCATTTCCCCTTCCGCCCCAAGAAATCGCGGTTCTGCATCTTCGAGCATGTCTATTTCAGCCGCCCTGACAGCATCCTTGGCGGGCGGTCTGTCTATGAAACCCGCGAAAATATCGGCCGCGAACTTGCCAAAGAAGCGCCGGTCGAGGCTGATCTGGTTTGCCCAGTTCCTGACAGCGGCACGCCTGCGGCCATCGGCTATTCGCTGCAATCGGGTATTCCCTACGCGATGGGGATCATCCGCAACCAATACATGGGCCGGACCTTTATCGAACCGACCGAAAGCATCCGCAACATGGGTGTACGTCTGAAACTGAACGTCAACCGCGCGCTGATCAAAGGCAAACGGGTAATCTTGGTCGATGACAGCGTGGTGCGCGGCACCACCAGTCGCAAGATCAAGGAGATGATCCTTGATGCCGGTGCGGCCGAGGTGCATTTCCGGATTGCCTCTCCGCCTACGGCCTGGCCTTGCTTTTACGGGGTGGACACGCCACAGCGCGAAAAACTGCTGGCCGCGACCATGTCAGAAGAGGAAATGCGGGACCACTTGGGGGTCGACAGCCTCAAGTTCATCTCGCTCGACGGGCTTTACCGTGCCGTGGGCGAGGCAAAGGGCCGCGACAAGACCGCACCAGCCTACTGCGATGCCTGTTTCTCGGGCGAATACCCTGTTGCCCCGTCCGATATGATCGAACAGGGGTTTGTGGCAAAAACAGCTGCGGAGTAGTCCATGCCGACCGTCATCCACCACAACCCCGATTGCGGCACGTCGCGCAATGTCTTGGCCGTGATCCGCGCCTCCGGGACTGAACCGGTCGTGATTGAATACCTCAAGACTGGCTGGACACGGCCGCAGCTTCAGGCGCTTTTTGCCGCCGCCGACCTCACGCCGCGCGCCGCTTTGCGGACCTCGAAATCACCCGCAGAAGAGCTTGGCCTGCTTGACCCCGCAGTCAGTGATGATGCGCTGCTGGATGCGATGGTGGCACATCCGATCCTTGTCAACCGACCCATTGTTTGCACCCCCAAAGGCGTGGCCCTTTGCCGTCCTTCCGAGGCCGTGCTGCCGCTTCTGGAAATCCCGCTGACCACAGCAGTCTATAAGGAAGACGGTGCCCTGATCGTCGCCCCCTAACGGCGATGTGATCGGAATAAGGCAGTGGCGCAGCTTAGGGCGGCGATTTGTCTCTTTTGTTTGCTGCGCGGCTCTGGCATGAGCGCGCCAACAGCAAAAATTGACGCAGTATCACAATGGCAGAAATACCCTCAGAATCGGCTCTCGTGGCCGAAAAGGCCACGATGCCTGATGCATTGGCGCTGGATGCGCTGTCTGTTATCGGCTTGATCGCGGCCCATGACGGGGCAACCGCCCTGCTGCGCTCTTCGCGCGGAGATGTTGCGCGGGTGCATGTCGGCGACGAAGCTTTTGGTGTGCATGTGACAGCCATCGGCGAAGACCTTGTGTTGCTGACGGATCGCTGGGGGCGCACGCAATCTTTGCAACTGCCACAAAGCTAGTGCTTGACCTGAAGCGAAGTTCGGCACATCACGCCTTTCATGACAAAAACAGTATTGATCACCGGTGCTTCGCGTGGCCTAGGGGCCGCACTTGCCAAAGCGCTCGCGCCCACCCATCACATCATTGCCGTGGGCAAGACTGTGGGGGCGCTCGAGGAACTTGACGACGCCATTCAGGCGCTGGGGGGCCACGCAACCCTTGCCCCTATGGACATCAGTATTGATGCGGCCATGCAGCAGCTTTGCCGTGGTATCTTTGACCGCTGGGGCAACCTTGATTTGTGGCTGCATACGGCAATCCACGCGGCACCTCTGGCCCCTGCCGGCCATATCGGCCCCAAGGACCTTGCCAAATCAATGACAATCAACATCGAGGCGACCGCGCGGCTGATCGCCTATGTCAGCCCGCTTTTGGGGCAGAACGGTCAGGCGGTCTTTTTTGACGATCCGCGCGGTGGCGCTCAATTCTTTGGTGCCTATGGCGCAACAAAGGCGGCACAGATGGCGCTGGCCCGCAGCTGGCAGGCCGAAAGCGTCAAGACCGGACCGAAAGTGTCGATTCTGACGCCAGCCCCCATGCCGACCGCAACGCGCGCACGCTTTTATCCGGGCGAAGACCGCGCGGTTCTGGCCGAACCTGCCGCCGAAGCGGCGCGGCTTCTGCCCATGATCCTTGGCTGAAAGAGCAATAGCGTTGCCCAGTGTCAACGGTATCCGACAACGTCGCCCGTGTGTTGCGCGCTGTCTTGCCGTACCTTGCCCCCTCGCTTAGGAACATGGGCAACGGCAAAGGGGCGGCTATGCGTATTCTGATCACCAACGACGACGGCATCAATGCCCCCGGCCTGAAGGTACTGACCGACATCGCGACCGAGATTGCAGGCCCTGATGGCGAGGTCTGGACTGTTGCGCCGGCGTTCGAACAATCCGGCGTTGGTCACTGCATCAGCTACACCCATCCCACCATGATCGCACAGCTTGAAGAACGGCGTTTTGCGGCAGAAGGATCACCTGCGGACTGCGTGATTGCAGGACTCTATGATGTGCTCAAGGACACACCGCCTGACCTGATCCTCTCTGGTGTGAACCGGGGCAACAACGCTGCCGAGAACACGCTTTATTCCGGCACGATCGGGGCCTGCATCGAAGGCGCGCTCCAAGGGGTGCGGTCGATAGCACTGTCGCAATTCTATGGCGACGGCAACAAAGACCTCGACGACCCTTTCGAAGCTGCTGCGGTCCATGGCGCCGCCACCGTGCGGGCGCTTTTGCATGATACGCTTTGGGATGAGGAAGATTACCGGTTGTTCTACAACGTGAATTTCCCCCCCGTCCCCGCTGCACAGGTCAAGGGCATGGCCGCGACGACCCAGGGGTTTCGCCTCAACACCCGTTTTCGGGCAGAAGCCCAGACATCACCCACGGGGCGCAAGTTCTTGTGGGTCAAAGGAGGCCCGCAGCATGAACCGACTGCACCCGGCACAGATGCGGCCGCCAACCTTGACGGCTATATCTCGATCACACCGATGCGGACCGATCTGACGGATTATACCATGGTTGCAACCCTCAAAGAGGCGCTTTCGTGACGTTTGACGCGGCCACAAAGATGCAATTCCTTTTCGCGTTGCGCAGCAAGGGCGTCACCGATGCGCGGGTCCTGACCGCGATGGAACAGGTTGACCGCGCCGATTACGTCAAAGGCACATTTGCCGATCGTGCCTATGAGGACATGCCGCTGCCCATCGCTTGCGGGCAAACGATCAGCCAGCCCTCTGTTGTGGGGTTGATGACCCAGGCGCTGCAAGTCACAGCACGCGACAAGGTGCTGGAGGTGGGGACAGGCTCTGGCTACCAAGCAGCGATCCTGAGCAAGCTGGCGCGCCGGGTCTATACCGTGGACAGATATCGCAGGCTGGTCCAGGCCGCGCGGGACGTTTTCGAGGCCAAGGACATCACCAATATCACCGCGTTCACCGCCGATGGCAGCTATGGTTTTGCCGAGCAAGCCCCTTTTGACCGGATTTTGCTGACCGCGGCTGCCGAAGACCCGCCCGGGCCCTTGCTTGCACAACTCAGGGTTGGGGGGATCATGGTGCTTCCGGTGGGCCAGTCGGATGCGGTCCAAAGTCTGATCCGTGTGACACGCCACGAAACAGGCTATGAATACGATGAATTGCGCGCAGTCCGCTTTGTCCCCTTGCTAGAAGGGCTCGGACCAGAGTAAACTCTCACAAAATATGGTACGACCCCAGCAAAAAGGGGCGACTTGGCACAAGGAGCGGTAGGATGGCAAATGGGCATATCCCCCTAAGACGCGTGATGATGGCCACAGTAGCCGTGGCCACGCTTGCAGCATGTGAAGGCTTTGATCCCGACCTGCGCGACGTGGGCAATGGTTTCGACACAAGTTCTGCGGTCCAGAATTTGCCAGGTCGGCCCCGACCTGATGATCGCGGCGTGATCTCTTACCCAAATTATCAGGTGGTCGTGGCACGGCGTGACGACACGATACGGCAGATCGCGATACGTCTTGGTTTCGATGTCAACGAGCTTGCCACATTCAACGGGATCGAACCGGATGTTATTTTGCGGCGGGACGAAATCATTGCTCTGCCGGCAAGGGTGCCAGAACCGTCAGCTGCGACCGGTGCCTTTGGAACCGGGCCTGTTCAGTCACTTGATGTCACTGCGGTCGCGACGACCGCGCTTGACCGTGCCGATGCGACAAATACTGGCGTGACCACAGCGGCTCTCCCTGCGGCACCGGCCGCCGCCGCGAGCCCTGCCCCGGTTGTCAGCGGTACCGAACCGATCCGCCATCAGGTGCAGCGCGGCGAGACCGTCTTTTCGATTTCGCGGCTTTACAACGTGCCTGTGACGAATATCGCGGAATGGAACGCGCTTGATTCCGCATTCACAATTCGTGAGGGGCAATTCCTGTTGATCCCGCAAGGTGCGCAGGCTGCTGCGCCCACGCCCGCGGTTGACGTAACAGAACCCGGCAGCGGATCTGTAACACCTGTCCCACCCAGTGCAGCACGTCCTTTGCCCGATGACTCCACGGCCGCACCGCTTGCCGTCGTGGCGGCCCCGGCCGCACCGGACCTTGGCTCCGAGGCCACGCAGCCCGCAAGCAGCGGCGCGCGCTTCGAAATCCCGATACAAGGGCCAATCATCCGCGCTTATGCCCCCGGCCAGAACGAGGGCATTGATATCGCAGCGCCCGCCGGGGCAACGGTCAAGGCCGCAGGAAGCGGAACAGTGGCTGCCGTCACCGCCGACACCAGCGGCGGGGCGATTGTCGTGATCAAGCACAGCGACGGGCTGCTGACGGTTTACACTCAGATGGACAACCTGACAGTCGCCAAAGATGAAACTGTGTCGCGCGGGCAGACAATCGGGCAGGTCCGGGCGGCTGATCCAAGCTTCTTGCACTTTGAAGTGCGACGCGGGTTGCAAAGCCTCGATCCGGCGGATTTTCTTCCCTAAGAAGATGGAGAGGTAAGGTGGATCACGATCCACCTTACGCCAGCGTGACGCCGCGCCTGCCTGCGAGATCGGTAAAATATTGCCATGCGACCCGACCGGACCGGCTCCCGCGGGTGGCCTGCCACTCGATCGCTTCGGCCCGCAGTGTCGCATCGTCAATCTCAACACCATGCGCCTCGCAATAGCCACGGATCATCGCAAGATAGTCATCCTGATCACAAGGATGGAACCCGAGCCAAAGCCCGAAGCGATCCGATAGCGAAACCTTTTCCTCGACCGCCTCGGACGGAGAGATCGCAGAAGACCGCTCGTTTTCGATCATATCGCGCGGCATCAGATGGCGGCGGTTCGACGTTGCATAAAGCACGACATTTTCAGGCCGCCCCTCGATACCGCCATCCAGCACCGCCTTGAGCGATTTGTAATGGGCATCGTCGTGGCCGAATGACAAGTCATCGCAAAACATGATGAAACGTTCTTGCGCACCGCGCAGCAGGTTCAGGCAACGCCCGATGCTTGGCAGGTCTTCACGCTGCACTTCGACAATCTTGAGGGCTTCATAATTTGCATGAACAGCGCCATGCACGGCCTTGACAAGACTTGACTTTCCCATCCCGCGCGCGCCCCAAAGCAAGGCGTTGTTTGCAGGCAGCCCGGCGGCAAACTGGATCGTATTCGTCATCAAGGTATCGCGCGAACGGTCGACGCCGACCAAAAGGTCAACGGCCACGCGGTTGACCTTGGTGACGGGTTCCAAACGGTCGGGATCCGCATGCCACACAAAGGCCGAGGCTTGCGAGAAGTCCGGTGCCGCCTGAGGCGCAGGGCTGAGACGTTCAAGCGCATCCGCAATCCGCTTCAGAGCCTTCTTGGTCACGCCTTGGGGTCCTTGTCAGCCGCGGCTTCTACATCGCCAAGATCATCTTCGTCGATATCGAACAGGCTCTCGTTTTCGCCAATGATCCCTTCGGCACGGGCCGCACGGTCTTTCTTGCGTTCCACCGCCGCGACCAGGTGGATCGAAATCTCATAAAGACCGTAAACCACAACAAAGAGGATCAACTGGGTTGTGACATCAGGTGGGGTCACGAGGGCTGCAACGATCAGGATGCCAACAACCGCGTATTTGCGTGTCCCGCGCAAACCGCGCGAACTGGCCAGACCGGCAGAGCCCATCAAGGTTAGCAGCACCGGCAACTGGAAACACACACCGAAGGCCACGATCATCTTGAGCGTGATATCAAGTGTCTCATTCACCTTGCCGTTAAAAACGATATCAATTCCCGTGTCCGGCAGGGCCAACCCCGCCGCAGCACCGGGCAGGAATTCAGTGCCCGGGGGTGGCGGCAAGGCGTCGGTCATTATGGCAGACACAAATGACGGCAAGTCCGCAAAGCCCAGAAAGAAGGCCATCGCCAGTGGCACAACGATATAGTGGGCGAAGGCCGCACCAATCAGGAAAAGCACTGGCGAGGCAATGATAAAGGGCAAGAATGCGTTCTTTTCATTGCGGTAAAGCCCCGGCGCCACAAAACGCCAGAGTTGATACGCGATGATCGGGAAGGAGAGCGTCAGCCCCCCCACCACCGAAATACGGATCAGTGTGAAAAAGTATTCCTGCGGCGCGGTATACTGCATGACCGGGTTCGGATTACCCAAGCTCCGCATGGTTTTTTCAATCGGCATCAGCAGGAAATCAAGCAGCATGCCACCGAATGAAAAACAGATGATCATGCCGACAAGAAAGGCCGATACAGAATAGATCAGCCGCGAGCGCAACTCTGTCAGGTGTTCCAGCAGCGGGGCAGAGCTGTCTTCGATATCGTCGTTGGCGCTCATTGTTTTGCCTCGGGTGACGGGCTGTCCGTATCAGGCGCAGGCGTTTCAGGCTTGGCTGCCTCTGCTGTTTCTCGGGCTTTCCGTTCGGTAGCGGCATCCGCCATGGCTTTGCTCATTTTTTCCTTCGCAGCCTGACGCTCTTCGGACAGGGCCGTGGTCTCTGGCCCCTTTGTCATGCCGGTGGCTTCCTTGAGCTTGTCGGTGCCAAATTTTGTCGGGTTTGCAGCGGCCTTGAATGTCTTGGAGATATCATTAACCCCCGAGTCGTTGGCCGCCTGTTCCATGGCGCGCGAAAACTCCCGCGCCATCATGCGCGCCTTGCCCGTGAACTGCCCCATCGTGCGGAACAGGCGCGGGAAATCCTTGGGCCCGATGACAATCAGGGCCACGATGCCGATCACCAACATTTCGCTCCAGCCGAGACCAAACATCAGGCGCAGTCCTTTACATCAAATGAGCAAGTCAATCAGACTTTGTCTTTTTCTTCGGTTGGGGTCACGTCTTTGGCGTCAGCCATGCTGTCTTCGATTTCTTTCTTGCCGTCATCAACACCTTTCTTAAAGGCGGTGATGCCCTTGCCAACCTCACCCATGAGGCTTGAAATCTTGCCGCGTCCAAAAAGGACCAGCACCACAACTGCGATCAAAAGAAGACCTGGAAGGCCAATATTATTGAGCATGTCTCTCTCCTCTTGCGGACTGGCTGTCCGCGTCAATTCAACTCTCTGCCCAGACAAATAGGCCCGGATGGGCACCAAGGAAAGCGGGAATTGCAAATTTCAGGCATCATAAGCCCCTTTTTCACAAGGGTTTTTGTAATTTAGTGACAAAAACTTGTCAGTTGCCAGAAAATTGGCAAAACTACACCGAATCGGAGGGAAGATCATGCGCCGCGCCGACCGCCTTATGCAGCTTGTCCAATTCCTGCGTGACGGGACGCTGCACCGCGCCTCCGATCTGGCCGCAGCCACGCAGGTATCATTACGTACAATCTACCGCGACATGGAAACCCTCGCTGCCTCTGGCGTACCCATCGAGGGCGAGCGCGGCATCGGCTATCGTGTGACTGCCGCGATCACCCTGCCCCCGCTGAACCTGACCATGACCGAGATGGAAGCGCTCCATCTGGGACTTCACGCCGTCGGCCAAAGCACAGATGCAGAACTGTCTGCCGCCGCCCGCGCCCTTTCGTCAAAACTGGATGCCGTGATGCCCGAGGATCGCAGCCGCGCACCGAGTGGCTATGGCTTTGCCATCTACCCCTTTGCAGATGCCGCGCGCGGGTTCCAGCACTTGCCCAGCCTGCGCCAAGCGGTCCGCACCCGCCAGAAACTGGAATTGACGCTGCAAGACGAAACCCGCACCGTGCGCCCCTTGCAGATTGACTACTGGGGCCGCCTTTGGACCTGCGTGGTCTGGTGCGAACGCAAGGCCGGTTTCGACGAAATCCGCGTCGACCAGATCACCAGAATGCGTATCCTGCCCAGCCTCTTTGTCGATGAGAAAGGGAAATCACTGCGCGACTTCAATGCATTGCGGCAAGGAAGTTAAAGCCAGTCCTGCGGTGCGATCAGCGGGCGAAAATAAGCCATCATCCGCATGTCGCCGTGCTGATCGGCATCCCAAGGTGCGACCCCATGCACAAGATGACGATCCAGCAGGATGGCTTGACCGGGGCGGGCTGTGATCTCCACCCTCGGGCAGGCTTCAAAGATAACCTTCCGGGTGGCTTGATAGACATCGGTGACATCAATCTTGTCCCAAGTATCCGGCGCGTGGTTCGCAAACACCCCGGCGAATGCCGCGCGCATCATCACATGGCTTCCCTCCCACACCACCAGCGGGCTCGCGGGCACATGGTTCAACGGAAAACCGACGATAAAGCCGTGCGGCTCTTGCAGATACCGCCGCTTTTCAGGCCCGACGGCAAGCAGACCATCAACATGGGCCGCATCACGGTTGCGCCGATACCGATGTGCCGCATCGCTCTCATCAGCATCGCGTCGGGGATAGCCGGGAAAGACGACCGACAACTGCGCCAGATGCCATTGCTGCGGTGCCGCCACATGGTCCAGCCATGCGCCTGCCAAAGGGACACCAGCCACGCTCCCGTCCGTTGCATTCGGCAAGGCATCCACGCCCACAAACCATGTGCGTCCATGCCGCCGCTCGCCTGCGCCCTGCAACACCTCGCACCCGACCCGATAGGCCGCATCGGCCCAGGCGCTGACCGCCGGTTCGGGGGCAAAGACGGCATAGCCTTTGGTCTTGAGCGCCTGCTCTACCATCCCACTGCCTTGCGCAGCATATTCAGCGCCACCAAAATCAGAAAACCCGCAAAGACCCGTCTGAGCGGTACGGGGTCCATCCTATGCGCCAAAGCAGCACCTAGCGGCGCCGTGAGATAGGTCATCGACACCACCAGCCCAAAGGCCACGAGGTTGACAGCCCCCACCGTGAATGGCGGGGCATTGGCAATCTCGAACGTCAGAAACCCGATCACCGAAGGCACGGCGATCAGCACCCCGAAACCTGCCGCAGTCGCGACCGCGCGGTGAATGGGCACGCCGTAAAGTGTCATCACCGGCACACCGAACGATCCCCCGCCAATCCCCATCAGAACGGAAAGAAAGCCCATGACCGGGGCCAGTACCGCCCGCTTGATGCCGCGCGGCATGTGATCGCCCAAGCGCCATTCCTCGCGGCCAAAGGCCATATAAAGGCCAACGGTGATCGCAAGAATACCAAAAATGGCCTGCAATGTCTCGGACCGGAGCGATGCCGCAACCACCACGCCGACCGTCGCGCCAACCGCAATGCCGAGCGCCCATGCCTTGAGAATGGGCCAATCCACGGCGTCTTTCTTGTTGTGTGCGGCCACCGACCGCAACGACGTGACGATGATCGTGGCAAGCGAGGTGCCAAGGCAAAGCTGCATCAATTGCGGGCTGTCAAAGCCCAAGGCGCGGAAGACATAAAAGAAGGCCGTCACAAGGATCAACCCGCCGCCAACCCCCAAAAGCCCCGCAAGAATGCCGGCAAAGGCACCAACCACCAGCAGGATTGCCACCATGCTGGCAAGCAAGGTCATGTCTTCCATTGGTTGCCCCTCAGGCTGCGCGCTGGGTCACATGATCAAGGGCGGCAAGGACCACTTCGGGACCGGCACCATCAATGTGCGCGTTCTCTGACAGATGCCTGCGCCATCCACGCGCGCCCGGACGCCCTTGAAACATCCCCAACATATGCCGCGTGACCTGCCCTAAACGCCCGCCCTGCGCAAGATGGTTGGCAATATAGGGCAGCATCAGATGCACGACCTCTTCGGCCGTCCGCCCCAAAGGATCGCCAAAAATGCGGGCATCGGCATCCAGCAGGATATCACAGGGTGTGTGATAGGCCGCGCGCCCGATCATGACGCCGTCCAGACCGCGCTGCAAGAAACCTTCGGCCTCATCCAATGACCCGATACCACCGTTGATAGATAGATGAAGATGGGGAAATAACCCTTTCATCTGCATCACTAAATCATAATCCAATGGCGGAATATCACGGTTCTCTTTCGGGCTCAGACCCTGCAACCATGCCTTGCGCGCATGGATCGAAAAACGGTCGACGCCAGCAGCCGAGACCCGCGCCAGAAAATCGGGCAAAACGACATGGGGGTCCTGATCATCGACCCCGATCCGGCATTTGACCGTCACCGGCACCCGCACCGCTGCAATCATGGCGGCGACACAATCCGCGACCAGACCCGGGTTTTCCATCAGCACAGCCCCAAAGCTGCCCGACTGGACCCGATCCGACGGACACCCGCAATTGAGGTTGATCTCGGCATAACCGAACCCTTCGGCAATCCGCGCCGCCTCTGCCAGTTGCGCAGGATCAGACCCTCCCAGTTGCAGGGCAACCGGCTGCTCTAAGGGATCAAAGCCCAACAACCGGTCCCGATCCCCGTGAACAACAGCAGGCGCGGTCACCATTTCGGTATACAACAAGACATGCCGCGACATCAAACGATGGAGATACCGGCAATGACGGTCTGTCCAATCCATCATAGGGGCAATCGACAAACGCCAAGGTGCGATATTCTGCGAGTTTGTTTCCATAGAGGACGTTTACCGCAGCACGCACAATCGCGCCAGAGCATCATTTCAGTCCGTTTCATGCCTGTCCGCGCCCATTCTTGGTCGAGTTACAACACAAGATGTGACTTGGCCGCCATAATGTAACTCACCCCGCCCATCCCCGTTTCTCGGTGGTAATGTTACCCAAAGCGGGCGCTTAGATTTGCCGCCGTTTATCTAGGACAGCCCAAACTCACGATCTGCGGGAAGTAGTCGTCATTTGCTGCGCGAACGACGATGGACCGCCTTTTGCGCCTTTCGACAACACATACCTTCGGTCTCGGCGGCATCTGGGAATTCACCGCTGACAAGCGAGAATTCTGCGGAACTTCCAAATCATATGTCAGCCTTTGAAAACGTAGTTTCGCCAAACTTGGTGCTCTAATTGATCAGTTGCGTGTATGCGATTCAGGCAGCGGAGCAGTAGCGCACTCGCTCAAAACGGCCACGGACTAGCCAAGCAGTTCAAACCTCATCACATCGACAATGCCCCGGTCCGTGATCTTCAGTGCCGGGATCACCGGCAGGGCCAGAAAGGCCAGTTGCAGGAACGGTTCTTTCAGCGTCACCCCCAGCGAAAAGGCGGCGCTGCGAAGCTTCTCGAGATCACTCTGGACTTGCTCAAACGGGTCAAGGCTCATCAAACCGCCAATGGGCAAGGCAAGTTCCGCCAGCACTTTGCCATCGCGGGCCACGACAAAGCCACCCTCAATCTCGGACAGCCGATTGGCGGCCAACTACATATCCGCGTAATCCAATCCGACACAGGC
>NZ_JANQTS010000070.1 GCF_030731595.1 Yoonia sp. | reverse complement strand
CGCAGAGGGCGAAATCACCGTCACCTATGACGCCTCATTGCCCGAATACACCGTCACCGTGACCCTGCCTGCTGGCGCTTGGCCGAGCGATCCCACATTCGGCATGGCCTTCGCCGGAGAACGACCGAACACGATCCAGACCAATTTCTTCACACGCAGCGCCGATGGCCGGAGCCTCACCGTCAGGGACCGTGGCTTTGGCAATGTGCTCAACGGGCTGCAATTCAACACCCGCGCCTATGCGATCCTTGGGGACACCACCGTGGGATTTGCACTCGACGGGATTGGCCCCGCAATCGAAGCATTCCGCGATTGCCCCGCCGCCAATCTGGCGTAGTCTGGGGCATGCCCAAACCCGACCCGATCAACCCGACCGACGCCGACGCGCGCGCTCTTGCACAGCAGTTGCTGGCGATGACACGCTTTGGCGCGCTGGCTGTTACCCATCCCGAAAGCGGCACACCTTACGTCGCACGGGTCGCCATGATCTGGACGGATGGCGCGATTTTGTCCCTGATATCAACGCTTTCCACACATACCAAAGCGCTGCAAGCCAACCCCGCCTGCGCCGTTCTGGTGGGCGAACCCGGCGTCAAGGGTGACCCGCTGACCCACCCCCGCATGACGTTGACCTGCATGGCCAGCCTGACGGACAAGGCCGCGTTCAAAGGCAAATGGCTAAACGCCATTCCCAAGGCCCAACTCTACTACGACTTCACAGATTTTCTGATGTTCCGGCTGACACCGCAGAACATCGACCTGAACGGCGGCTTCGGCAAAGCCTTCCGGCTGACCCCGCAAGACCTGCTGTCATAAGGTCCCGCGCCACTTCACGGCCCCGTCGCGCCACTGGCCGCCAACAAGTGTCCCTTTCTTGGCCGCATGGGGAAACTGCACGCGCCAATCGCGGAACTGATCGTTGGTGACGATCCGCAACCCATGGTCAGAGGCAAAGGCAAGGATTCCCTCATCTGCCACGACACCTTTGTCGACCACGCAGATATGTTTGGCAGGTATACCGGTCAAAGACTCGAGTTTGGTTTCGTTGTAGTAGCGGTCGCCCAATTTATAACCGACGCTCGCATCAAAGAAGACAATTGGTGTATGCCCTTTGGTCTCGATGCTGCGCAAGACCCGCGCAAGGACGTCGGCGGATGGATCGCCACCCCAATGCATCACGTTGGAACCATCAACGACAATGGCGTTGGGCGGCGGCTGGCGAGCAAGGTCGACTGGCGCTGTGCCCCGCGCCCGTCGCCAGATCAGCAGGACAAACACCAGCAGCGACGGCGCCAGCAGGATCAGGATATCTTGATACATGTCTAGCGTTATAACCGGCTGAGCACCTCCCGCAATACGTGAACGAAAAAGACAGGCTGCCCGTGCAGCCTGCCTTTGCATTCACCTAGGACGACGCGCGGGGATCAGCCCTTGCCTTTCCAAGGCACCAGCCATTTTTCGGCCTGCCGCATCAACATATCAATGCTGAACCCGATGATCCCGATCAGGATGATCCCCATCAGGACGATATCCGTACTTTGGAATTTGGAGGCCACCATGATCATCATGCCCGCCCCCTTTTCCGCCGCGACCAGTTCAGCGGCCACCACTGTGCCCCAGCACACACCCATAGCCACGCGGGCACCCGTAAATATCTCGGGCAGGGAGTTGGGAATGATGACATGGCGCATGATCTGCCATTTGGATGCGCCAAGGCTATAGGCCGCGTGGACCTTGGATATCCGCACGCCCGACACACCAGACCGCGCGGCAATCGCCATGATCCAGAGGGCCGCAAGGAACAGCAGGATGATTTTGCCGACCTCGCCAATCCCCGCCCAAATGATCACAAGCGGGATCAATGCAAGCGGCGGCACAGGGCGCATGAATTCCACAATCGGATCAAACCAGCCACGGAACCAGTTGGACAGGCCCATCGCATAGCCCAGAGGGATACCGACCAGCGCGCCCAGCAGGAAACCGACAATCACGCGGAACAGCGAATATCCCAGATGCTCGGCCAATGTAGAGTTGCGGTAGCCGACAGTTGCGATCTCGCCCAGACGGCTCCACACCGCTTCGGGCGCCGGCAGCCAGATCGGCTCCATCTGCATGCCTGTGGCGGGTACGATATTCAGGGTGCCCTTGTCGGACATCGCAACGCGCCCAAAGGCCACATCGACCGCATCGCCCGGCGCGATCGGTTGCCCGTCAACCGCCGTGATGAAGGTATCCTCGTCGCGGCCCATTTCGTCGTTCATATCCACACGCAGCAATTCACTGCGATAGCTGGGAATGGCGATGGAATCGTTCTTTGCGATCCCGTCACCGGGTGCAACTTCCGGCGCCGCCGTCTCTTCAGTCAACGGATGTACGACAACTGAAACGGTCGCATCATCAGTTTGGCCATCGGGCGTGGTAATCGTATACGTGAATGACCCCTCGCCCACAAAGGGGCCCGGCGCATGCAGAAAGCCCGGCAACAGTTTCGACCCGGTGAATGCGCCCCAGAGCACAAAAATCAGCACGATCGAAACGACCGATGCGGCAGTGTTGGAGGTCACGGCGCTTTCGTCCCCGAACGTCACAGTCTTGAGGGATCCATAGTCCCTTTTCGGAGTCAGAAGCTTTCTGATAGCACCCCAGATCACCATCATCAAAAGGATCAGAAGGATGTAGCCAATGATAAAGGGCGCGGCCACAAGAAGTGTTTGCAAGACGGCAACCAATTCGCCCCAGAGGTCTGCGAGAAGTTCCATTATGCGTCCTCCGTCCGGCCCATGATTTCTTCTTCCATGTCCCAAATCATGCCAAGGATTTCCTCACGGGTTTGACCGAACGTGGGGTGCTTCTTCACCTCGCGCAGGTCTTGCCCCACGCCCATCTCGGCAAATGGCAGCCGGTATTCGGTGTGGATACGGCCCGGACGCGGGGCCATGACGATCAGGCGCTCGCCCAGGAGCAACGCCTCTTCAACAGAGTGCGTGATCAGAATGATCGTCTTGCCGGTCTCTTTCCAAAGCTTCAGAACCAATCCCTGCATCTTTTCGCGGGTCAGCGCATCAAGCGCGCCAAGGGGTTCGTCCATCAAGATCACATCAGGCTCGTTGGCCAGACAGCGGGCCAAGGCTACGCGCTGCTGCATACCGCCTGACAGTTCGTAAACGGCCTTTTCCTTGAAGTCCTGCAATCCCACGACATCCAGCAGGTGATCGACGATCTTTTTCTTTTCCGCCTTGGGCATCCCCTTCATCGACGGGCCAAAGCCCACGTTCTCGCGAACGCTCATCCATTCGAACAGCGCACCTTGCTGGAATACCATACCGCGCTCGGCAGCAGGGCCCTTCACGGTATGCCCGTTCAGAACAATCCTGCCATCAGTTGGGGCCAGGAACCCTGCCACGATATTGAGCAATGTCGTCTTGCCGCAGCCCGATGGCCCCAGCACGGACAGCAACTCGCCTGCCTTCAGGTCGATTGAAACGTCTTTGAGCGCCTGCACGGAGGATCCGTTGGGCAAGTCAAATCGCATCGACAATTTTTCTATTTGTAGTCCCGACATCACCGACCCCATCGTTTTCCCTGATAAGCCTTGCCTGGCATCCGCAAGACTTATCACGAAAAAAAGCGGAAAACTGGCGCGAGGTGAGCCCCGCGCCAGCCTTATTGGATTACATGTCGTTGACGGCGGTCAATGGACCGAGGTTGATGCTGCTGGCATAGCTGTCCAGCGCCGATGGGATCGAACCGGACTCAACAAACACATCGGCCACACCCTTCATGAAGGATGGAGCAGCGCCGCCAAGCCATGCGCTTGACAGTTGTGTCGCAACATCGGGGAACACGAATGTTGCCATCGTTTCGGCTGTCGCGGTTTCATCCATGCCCGCATCGTTTGCGATGACAGGCAGCATTTCGGCAACGCCCGATCCATCGTTCCATGAAGCGTTTGCAGCGGCAGTCACCTCAAGGAACTTGGCCACCAACTCTGGGTTTTCGGCCACAAAACTGGCAGGCGCAGATGTTACGTCAAACACCAGAATGCCCAGAGCTTCTTTTTCCGCACCAGTCAACAGCACGTTGCCGTGTTCTTTCATGCGGCGCAGCGCACCGCCCCAACCGCAAGCCATGTCGACCTGCCCTTGGGCAATCGCTGCCGCGCCATCGGCGGGCGCCATGTCAACGATATCAAGCGAGGCAAGATCGACACCAAAGTGGTCCATCTGGCGCAAGAAGCCATAATGCGCAGCGGTCCCCAATGGCACGGCCACTTTCTTGCCTGCCAGTTCGGATGCACTGCTTGCATCAATCTCAAGACCAGAAGAGACCACGCAATTGTCGTTGTCTGCATAGGATACCGCCACATCAAGGATCTGCAGATCCTGACCGGCTGAAGTGGCAACCACGAAAGGCGGCACACCTTGGCTGACCGAAATCTGTACGTCGCCGGAGGCCATCGCAGCCGACATCGCAGTACCCGCGTCAAAGCTGACCCAGTTCACTTTGACGCCCATGACTTCGTCGTAAGTGCCGTTCACTTTGGCAAACTGGAATGGCATTGGCCATTCAAGGAAATAGCCTACTGTAATTTCGCCATGCGCTTCGGCCACAGCTTGGGTTGCGCCGGTCATAAGAGCAACGCCCGCTGCGGCACCCATCAGTGCATTCTTAATGTTCATTTTCCGTCTCCATGTTGTGGCCCCTTTGTCGAGGGCCAGGGAAATCGGCAGGTTTGCCCCGCCCTTGTTAACTTAACTGAACATGTATTCCGAGGTGTTCCAAGGCTTTGCATGATCAGTCGGTCGAATGACGCCGTTCAGACGCCGGATTGGCCTCGTCGTGTCTGGTTTGCCCAATAAATCGACAAGTCGGGGAGTAGCCAAAGAAATTCGGCGCCATAGGTCAATCATGGATATTGGACCGATCCGCATCGAAATTCGGGTTAGGCAACAGATTTCTGAAATTTAATCACATATTTTCATGCGCTTAACCTTGGATACCCCCTCGCGACAGCAAAGGGCTCTTGGAATTTGGCTATATCTATGCGGATCAACTGGCCCTATTGAGCTAGGCACGCCTGTAGGCAAACTGCACAGAATACTGGCTTGCGACGAATTGGATTCGCGCAGCCTTTTCCCTTTTGTCATTGGAGCATCGGACATGGACACGCAGACCTTCGCAAACGATCCCGGCCATGTGGTCGAAGCTGACCGGGCGCATGTTTGGCATCACCTCAGCCAGCACAAACCCTACGAGACCATCGACCCGCGCATCATTGTCGAAGGCAAGGGCCTGCGCCTGTGGGACATTAAAGGCAAAGAGCATGTGGATGCTGTTTCCGGCGGCGTCTGGACCGTGAACATCGGCTATGGCCGCGCACGGATGGGTCAGGCCATTTCGGATGCTGTGACCAAGATGTGCTTTTTCGGCGGCTCTTTGGGTACGATACCCGGCGCGCAATTCGCAGAAATGCTGATCGACAAGATGCCGGGCCTTGATCGGGTCTACTATGCAAACTCTGGTTCCGAGGCGAACGAAAAAGCCTTCAAGATGGTCCGCCAGATCAGCCACAAACATTACGGTGGGAAGAAAAACAAGATCCTCTACCGCGAACGCGACTATCACGGCTCGACGATCGGGACGATGTCGGCAGGTGGACAGGACGAGCGCAACGCACAATACGGTCCCTTTGCACCCGGTTTCATAAAAGTCCCGCATTGCCTTGAATACCGGTCGCAAGACGGATCGACCGGCGAGGAATACGGCGCAAAGGCAGCGCAGGCGATCGAGGATGTGATCCTTGCCGAAGGCGCGGACACGATCGGTGCGCTCTGCCTTGAACCCATCACAGCGGGTGGCGGTATCATCGTGCCTCCCAAAGGTTATTGGGAACGTGTGCAGGAAATCTGCAAGAAATACGATATTCTGTTGCACATCGACGAAGTCGTCTGCGGCCTTGGCCGGACCGGGACATGGTTCGGCTACCAGCAGTTTGGCGTCCAGCCCGACATCGTGACGATGGCCAAAGGCGTGGCCTCTGGTTATGCCGCGATTTCGTGCTGCGTCACCACCAACCGTGTGTTTGACATGTTCAAGGACGACACCGACAAGCTTAGCTATTTCCGCGACATCTCGACCTTCGGGGGTTGCACGGCGGGTCCGGCAGCGGCCATCGAGAACATGAAAATCATCGAGGAAGAAGACCTGCGCGGCAACTCTGCCGCCATGGGCGAGCACCTCAAGGGCAACCTGCTTGCCTTGATGGACAAGCATAAATGGATCGGCGATGTGCGCGGCATGGGTCTTTTTGCTGGTGCCGAACTGGTGACAGATCGCGACACCAAAGAGCCCGTGGACGAAAAACAGGTGGCCGCCATCGTGGCCGACTGCATGGCTCAGGGGGTCATCATAGGGGCGACAAACCGGTCACTGCCCGGCTACAACAACACCTTGCTCTTTGCTCCTGCGCTGATCGCGACCAAGGATGATCTTGACCATGTGACCGAAGCGGTTGATGCCGCAATCACGCGCGTCTTGGGCTAACGACGATCCGGAGCGGGCGCCATCGCGACCCGCTCCGCGATCTCGCAGGGCTGATGGAGCGTTTCTGACGTGAGAACCGTTGCGAAAGACACGGCCCCCACAATTGCGATAAAGAAGATTTGCAAGATTTTCATGGCGCGCTCCGCTTTGGTTCATTTCTAGAACGCGCGGGCTGCCGTTTTCCGTCACTTCATTCGGTGAATTTCCTAGTTTGTAGAGCGGACAAACCACGCAAACCAACTTGCGCATCCTATCATTTAAGTCCAGTCTGGCGCGACCCTAAGGCCAGACAATGTCAATTTCCGTTGAAACCTTCTTTCTTGACCCATCGGCAGAAGGCACGCTGCAAGCGCGCATTCAGCAGATGGTTGCGCAGGGTATTCTTGCAGGGCGGTTCCGGCCCGGCGAGCGGCTGCCATCTTCGCGCAAGATGGCGGCACACCTTGGCGTGAGCCGGATCACCGTCACACTGGCCTATACCGAACTGGTCGCTGACGATTACCTGTCATCGCGCGGGCGGTCCGGCTACTATGTGTCGGAAAATGCTCCTGAACCGCCCGCCTTTCCCGCACAGCGTTTCAACGCAGGCACCGTGGACTGGACCCGCGCCATCGGGCAGCGGTTTACGCCCGGACTTAGCCTCGACAAACCTGCGGATTGGGCCAACTACCGCTATCCTTTTATTTATGGCCAAGCGGACAAAACGCTGTTTGACAGCGCCAACTGGCGGCTTTGTGCCCTGCGGGCCTTGGGTATGCGAGACTTTAGCGCACTGACCGCGGATTACTTCGACGGGGACGATCCGCAACTGGTGGATTTCATCGCCCGCCAGACGCTGCCACGGCGGGGCATATTGGCGAATACAGACGAGATCTTGATCACCATGGGCGCACAAAACGCGCTGTGGCTCTCTGCACAAGTGCTGTTGAACAGCCGCCGCCGTGCCGCGATTGAAGACCCCTGTTATCCCGCGCTGCGTACCATCCTGACCCAGTCGCGTTGCCAACTCAGCGTGGTTCCGGTGGATCAGGACGGCCTGCCACCCGAAGACCTGCCACCACACACCGATGTCGTCTTTACCACGCCCAGTCACCAATGCCCTACCACCGCGACGATGCCGCTGGAGCGCCGTAAGCGGCTGTTGGAAAAGGCCGAGGCCGAGGATTTTCTGATCGTTGAAGACGACTATGAGTTCGAGATGTCATTCCTCAATGCGCCCTCGCCCTCGCTCAAATCGCTCGACCAGAACGGGCGGGTGATCTACGTGGGCTCTTTCTCGAAATCGCTGTTTCCGGGGTTGCGGCTGGGCTACCTTGTCGGACCTGCACCCTTTATTCGCGAGGCGCGCGCGCTTCGGGCCACCGTGCTGCGCCATCCCCCCGGACACATTCAACGGACCGTCAGCTATTACCTGTCGCTGGGCCATTATGATGCGCTGGTGCGGCGGATGAGCAAGACCTACCACGAGCGGCGGCAAGTGATGGATGCGGCGCTGCATGCGCATGGTCTGACCATCGCGGGGCAAGGGACCTATGGCGGATCATCGGTCTGGCTGCGCGCACCTGATACGGTCAATACCACTGAACTCGCCGAACGTCTGCGGGCCGACAACGTGCTGGTTGAACCCGGCGCACCCTTCTTTGCCAGTGAAACGCCACCGAGCCAATATTTGCGCTTGGCCTATTCCTCGATCCCGTCAGCCCGTATTCCTGAGGGTATTCGCCTGATCGCCAGGGCAATCTCGAATAACTGATTATTGAGACTCTTTGTCTCAATTCATTTCACTCTGGCCTTAGGATCGGTATTCAACTGGACCTAACTGTGCTACCTTGCAGACCATAGTGTCACCTCAGCAAATACAGGGATTCTGCGCCCTGTCTTTTATCGATCCAAAGGGAAGGACCCACCGCCATGAAGATGACCACCGAAGAAGCATTCGTCAAAACGCTCCAAGCCCATGGTATCCGCCATGCTTTCGGGATCATCGGCTCTGCAATGATGCCGATCTCCGACATTTTCCCTGCGGCCGGTATCAAATTCTGGGACTGCGCCCATGAAGGGTCTGCCGGTATGATGGCGGATGGATATACCCGTGCCACTGGCGAGATGTCGATGATGATCGCGCAGAACGGCCCCGGTATCACGAACTTTGTGACCGCAGTCAAAACCGCCTATTGGAACCACACACCGTGCCTATTGGTAACCCCGCAAGCGGCCAATAAGACCATCGGTCAGGGTGGCTTTCAGGAAATGGAACAGATGAACCTGTTCAAGGATTGTGTGGCCTATCAGGAAGAAGTCCGCGACCCGACCCGCATCTGCGAAGTTCTGGCGCGCGTGATCGCCAAAGCCAAGCGTCTGTCTGGCCCGACCCAGATCAACATCCCCCGCGACTTCTGGACCCAAGTCATTGATGTGGAAATCCCGCAGCCTGTTGAATTCGAAGTCTCACCAGGCGGCACAAATTCGATCGCCAAAGCCGCCGAGATGTTGTCGACTGCCAAATTCCCGGTGATCCTGAATGGCGCTGGCGTTGTTCTGGCTGAAGGCGGCATCGAGGCCTCGCGCGTTCTGGCGGAAACGCTCGACGCGCCGGTTTGTGTGGGCTACCAGCACAACGACGCCTTCCCCGGCAACCACCCTCTGTTCGCAGGACCTTTGGGCTATAATGGATCAAAGGCCGGCATGGAACTGATCAGCAAGGCTGATGTGGTTCTGGCACTCGGCACTCGCTTGAACCCCTTCTCGACCCTGCCGGGCTATGGCATCGACTACTGGCCAACAAACGCGAAGATCATTCAGGTCGACATTAACCCCGACCGGATCGGCCTGACCAAGAAAGTCACTGTTGGTATCGTCGGCGACGCCGCCAAAGTCGCCGCGGGCATCACAGAGCAACTGTCCGACGATGCAGGTGATGCGGGCCGCGCTGATCGCAAAGCACTGATCGCGCAGACCAAATCGGCTTGGGCGCAGGAACTGACCTCGCTTGATCACGAGCAGGACGATCCGGGCACCACATGGAACGAGCGCGCCCGCGCTGCACGCCCTGACTGGATGTCACCCCGCCAAGCATGGCGCGCTATTCAAGCCGCGATGCCGGAAGATGCGATCATTTCTTCGGACATCGGCAACAACTGCGCGATCGGCAACGCCTACCCAAGCTTCCCGACAGGGCGCAAATATCTGGCACCGGGCCTGTTTGGCCCTTGCGGCTATGGTCTGCCTGCGATCATCGGTGCGAAAATCGGCCAGCCTGATGTGCCGGTGATCGGCTTTGCGGGTGACGGCGCTTTTGGTATCTCGGTCAACGAGCTGACAGCGATTGGCCGCGACGAATGGCCCGCTATCACGCAGATCGTTTTCCGCAACTACCAGTGGGGCGCTGAAAAGCGTAACTCGACCCTGTGGTTCGACGACAATTTTGTCGGCACGGAACTCGACATGAAAGTGTCTTATGCCGGAATCGCAAACGCCTGTGGCCTCAAAGGTGTACAGGTCAAGACGATGGACGAACTGACCGCAGCACTGAACACAGCGATCAAGGATCAGATGGAAAACAACACGACCACCCTGATCGAGGTGATCCTGAACCAAGAACTTGGCGAGCCGTTCCGCCGCGACGCGATGAAGAAACCTGTCAAAGTCGCAGGCATCAGCGCGTCCGACATGGCAGCAGAGTAAACTTGCCGTTCCACTTTGGAATGGGCAGACCGGCGGCCCCCGCAGTGACATCACTGGGGGCCGCTTTTTGCCTTAGTGTTCAGTCAGGCACGCCCGCGCAATCCTGAGGAGTTGACATGAGCTCACCCTTTCTTTCGACCCGCGAAGCTGTCGCGCCAAAAGACCTGATTGCCCGCGCCCAAGCCTTTGCACCGCCACGTGTGGCCATCGCCCGCGCAGGTGCGCCCTTGCCGATGGAAGCCGCCGAAGACGCGACCAAGGCCGGCATCATGATCCCCGTCTTTGTCGGCGAGGCCGACATGATCCGCGCCGAAGCCGCCAAGCTGGATTGGGATATCTCTGGCTACGCCTTGCATGACACCACAGGCGAACAGGAGGCAGGACGTACCGCTGCGGCCCTTTGCGGCGCAGGTGAGGCCGATGTTCTGATGAAAGGCCAATTGCACACCGATGTCTTTATGAAATCAGCGGTCAGCCGCGATGCCGGGCTGCGTACCGGACAGCGCTTCGTGCATATCTTTCACATCTCGCACCCTGACGGCGGCAAGCCGATCCTGATTTCAGATGCCGCAGTCAACGTGGCCCCCGATCTTGCGACGCGGCAATCCTCGATTGTCGAGGTAAAGAAACTGCTGAACAAACTTGGCAACGCGCATCCAAAAATTGCGATCCTCTCGGCCACCGAAAGCCCGATCCCTGCGGTGCCTTCCTCGATGGATGGCAAGGCGCTGGCAGATTGGGCCCGCGAGAATGTTGCCGATATTGATGTCTCGGGGCCTTTGGCCTTTGATCTGATCATCTCGCCTGATGCAGTCGCGACCAAAAAGATGGGTTCTGATCCGGTCGCTGGCCATGCGGATGCGATTATCGTGCCCGATATCGTATCCGGAAACGCCTTGTTCAAAGCCTTTGTCTATCTCAGCGGCGGCTGTGCCGCAGGGATCGTGACGGGTGCGAAGGTCCCGATCCTGCTGACATCCCGCGCTGACCCGCCTGCTGCGCGCATTGCCTCTGCAGCGCTTGCCGCGATCAGTTGCGGATTGCCGAAATGATACGGCAAAGGGTGCCCTTGTCAGCGATTGCATGGCGCAAGGTCATGGTCACATGATCCTTGTTCTGAACGCCGGGTCTTCCTCGCTCAAGATCGAGGTGTTCGATGCTGACCTGGGATCGCTCATTTCGGGCAGCGTGACCAATTTGGGGACGATAGGGCAACTCAAGCTGGGAGACACCAGAATAACGGTTCAAACCGACAACCACGCTGACGCATTGGACCTGATGCTGACGGCCTTGGCCAAGGCAGGCTACCCGCTGAACGCCTTCAGCGCCGCGGCCCACCGTGTTGTGCATGGCGGCGCGGTTCTGACGCAGCCTGCGCGTGTTTCCCCTGCAGTGCTTGCCATCATCGAAAGCGTCGTGCCTCTTGCTCCCCTGCACAACCCCAACAATCTTGCTGGCATCTACGCCTTGCAAAGCATCGCGCCGGACCTGGCGCAATACTGCAGTTTCGGCACCGCCTTTCATGCAACAAACCCCGAGGTCGCGACCCGTTACGCCATCCCTCAGACCCATCATGACGCAGGCATTCGCAGGTACGGTTTCCACGGGCTGTCATATGCCAATATGGTCGCCGATTTCGGCGATGCCCTGCCTGCACGCTTGCTGGCGTTCCACCTTGGCAACGGGGCCAGCCTTTGTGCGATTCATCATGGCAAATCGACCGCCACATCCATGGGATATTCCCCGCTCTCGGGCCTGACCATGGGCACGCGGTCGGGCGATATCGACGGCGCGGCGGTCCTGCGGATATCCAAAGCCTTGGGCGAGGACGAGACCGACCGGATGCTGAATACCAATGCAGGACTTCAGGCGCTTGCCGGCGACAACAATATGAAAACGCTGCTGGAACGCGACGACGATGCCGCCAAGTTCGCAATCGCGCATTTCTGCTATTGGGCCGCGCGCCACGCGGGGTCTGCGATCATCGCGATGGGGGGCCTTGATGCTGTGGCCTTTACAGGTGGGATCGGCGAGAACGCAGCCCCCGTCCGCGACAAGATCATGGGCTATCTGGCGTGCTTTGGTGATGTACCCGTCCATGTGATCGCAGCCGACGAGGAAAAGCAGATCGCCCGCGACGCCCTGTCACTTATGGCACAGGGGCGCTGAATGATCGAAAGACTGCTTCTTGCCACAGACCTCAGCGGACAGGACTTCCTGATCCTGACTGGCATTGTCGTGCTGGCGGGCATCGTGCGCGGGTTTTCCGGCTTTGCCCTCTCTGCAGTCGTCATGGCGACTGCCGTGCTGATCCTGCCGCCTGTCCAACTGATCCCGATCTGCTGGTGGCTGGAAATGACCGCGTCGGTCCTGATGGCCAAGGGAGGCTGGCAAGAAGCGGATCGCGGGGTCGTTCTGGGTTTGGTGATCGGCTCGACGGTCGGCGTACCCTTCGGGCTTTGGCTGACCACATCGGTTTCGGTCGAGACCAGCAAACTGATCGTGCTGTCGATCATCATCGTCCTTGCGGCGACCCAGCTTGCCAAAATCCGGCTGCCCTTTCTTGCAACAAAGCCCGGACTTTACGGTTCCGGATTTGCCGCAGGGATCGTGACCGGATTGGCCCATGTGGGCGGCATGGTTATCGCCCTCTATGTCCTGTCGCAAGATGCGCCTGCCGCCAAGATGCGTGCCGCTTTGGTGCTTTTCTTGTTCTTTAGCGCGTTGACCTCGATGATCAGTTTCCTATGGTTCGGCATCATGGACAGCACCGGAATAGCGCGCGGCCTCGCCCTTGTCATCCCTGCAGCGATCGGGGTGGTCATTGGGCAAAAGCTCTTCATGCCGCGCCTTGCGGCCTACTATCGTCCATTCTGCCTGTCATTGCTGTGCGCCTTGGCAGGTGCCGCTTTGATACGCACGCAATTCGCTTGAAAGGTTCCGCCATGTCACTTGATCAGCCGCAACTTGATACCTCGCCTTTCGTGTCCGACGAGGTCCGCAAGACGACCTGCTATATGTGTGCCTGCCGCTGCGGGATCAACGTGCATATGAAGGGCGGCAAGGTCGCCTACATAGAGGGCAACAAGGACCACCCTGTGAACCAGGGCGTGCTTTGTGCCAAAGGCTCCGCTGGGATCATGCAGCACAATGCGCCATCGCGGTTGCGGGCACCTTTGAAGCGCGTGGGCGAGCGCGGTTCGGGTGAGTTTGAAGAAATCAGCTGGGAAGAGGCGCTGACCATCGCAACCGACTGGCTGGCCCCGATCCGTGAAAAACACCCCGAGAAACTGGCCTTCTTCACCGGCCGCGATCAATCGCAATCCTTTACCAGCTTCTGGGCGCAAGGTTTCGGCACGCCCAACTATGCCGCACACGGCGGTTTCTGTTCGGTCAACATGGCCGCTGCTGGCATTTATACGATGGGCGGCGCGTTCTGGGAATTCGGACAACCTGACTGGGACCATACAAAGCTTTTCATGCTCTTTGGCGTCGCCGAAGACCACGACAGCAACCCGATCAAAATGGGCATCGGCAAGATCAAGAAACGCGGTGCGCGGATGATCGGGGTGAACCCGATCCGCACTGGCTATAACGCAGTAGCTGACGATTGGGTCGGGATCACACCCGGCACAGACGGGCTCTTGATCCTTGCGATGGTTCATTGCCTGATGAAAGCGGGCAAGGTCGATCTGGACTATCTGGCGCGCTTTACCAATGCCTCGGTGCTGGTGAATGAAGATCCGAATTCTGACCAGTTCGGCTTGTTCCTGCGCGATGAAAATGGCCAGCCACAAGTGATCGACCGGCGCACAGGTGCGCTGGCCTCTTGGAACGGCCAAGGGGTCGAACCCGATCTGGCAGCGACGCACCGCGCCAAAGGCGTCACGCACCGCCCGGTGTTCCACCTGATGGCCGACCGCTACCTGTCAGACGACTACGCCCCCGAAGCAGTAGCCGAACGCTGCGGCATCCCTGCCGCACGCATCCGCGCGCTCGCCGCTGATCTGGCCCGTGTCGCCTTTGACGAAGCGATCGAGCTGGACCGCCCTTGGACCGATTTCCGCGGCGTGAAGCACGACAAGATGATCGGGCGGCCCGTCAGCTTTCACGCGATGCGTGGCATCTCTGCACATTCCAACGGTTTCCAGACCTGCCGCGCGCTCCACGTCCTGCAAATCCTCTTGGGTGCGGTGGAAACGCCCGGCGGTATGCGGTTCAAGCCACCCTACCCCAAGCCCGCCACGGCGCACCCCAAGCCCCACGGCAAAGTCACCCCCGGTGCGGCGCTTGACGGTCCGCATCTGGGCTATACCCATGGCCCCGAAGACCTGCTTTTGGACGAAGACGGCAACCCCAAACGGATCGACAAAGCCTATTCATGGGAAAACCCGATGTCAGCGCATGGTCTGATGCATATGGTGATTTCCAATGCGCACGCGGGCGATCCCTACAAGATCGACACGCTGTTCATGTATATGGCGAATATGTCGTGGAACTCCTCGATGAATACGGGCGGCGTGATGAAGATGCTGACCGACAAGGACGCGAACGGCGATTATGTGATCCCCAAGATCATCTATTCCGATGCCTATTCATCCGAAATGGTGGCCTATGCCGACCTGATCCTGCCCGATACCACCTATCTGGAACGGCATGATTGCATCAGCTTGCTGGATCGCCCGATCTGCGAAGCGGACGGGGTTGCCGATGCGATCCGCTGGCCTGTCGTCGCACCCGACCGCGATGTGCGCGGGTTCCAGTCGGTGCTGTGCGATCTGGGCGCGCGGCTGAACCTGCCCGGCTTCGTCAACGCAGACGGCAGCCAGAAGTATCAGGACTACGCCGATTACATCACCAACCACATGCGGCGGCCCGGCGTCGGCCCGCTGGCCGGTTTCCGCAAAGGGCCTGACGGGCCGCAAGGCGGGCGCGGCGAAGTGAACCCCGACCAGTTGCAAGACTATATCGACAATGGCGGTTTCTGGATCGAACACGTTCCGGAGAACGCCGCCTACTACAAACCCTTCAGTACGGAATACCAGGACTGGGCCGTGAAGATGGGCTTTTACGATGTGGTCCAGCCCTACATCTTCCAGCTTTACGTCGAACCCCTGCGCAAATTCCAGGCCGCTGCCGAAGGCATCGGGACACGGCAACCGCCAGAGCATCTGCGCGCGCGTTTGAAACTGACGATGGACCCGCTCCCGATCTGGTATGCGCCGATGGAAGATGGCTATGCCGATCCGGTTGAATACCCGATCCATGCGCTGACCCAGCGGCCAATGGCGATGTACCACTCTTGGGGCACGCAAAACGCATGGCTGCGGCAAATCCACGGGCATAACCCGCTTTATGTGCCCACCAAAATTTGGGAGGCCAACGGCTTCAAGGAGGGGGACTGGGCGCGCGTCAGTTCGGTCCACGGGTCGATCACCGTGCCAGTGGCACATCAGGCCAGCCTGAACGAAAACACCGTCTGGACGTGGAATGCCATCGGCAAGCGCAAGGGCGCTTGGGCGCTGGACAAAGACGCGCCAGAGGCCACCAAGGGCTTCTTGCTCAACCACCTGATCCACGAACTTCTGCCGCCCAAAGGCGACGGCCTGCGCTGGGCGAACTCCGACCCGATCACCGGACAGGCGGCGTGGTTCGACCTGCGTGTCAAAATCGAGAAATCAGCCGTCC
>NZ_JANQTS010000069.1 GCF_030731595.1 Yoonia sp. | reverse complement strand
GGGGCACTCGAGCAGCCTACACCGATACCCCTATGACGAGCCGATCAACGAAACAATGAAACAGAAAAGCTGGCTGGGATGGTAGGATTCGAACCTACGGTACACTGTACCAAAAACAGTTGCCTTACCACTTGGCTACATCCCATCAGCGTGGGGCTAGATACTGCGAAGGGGGCAGCGGTTCAAGCCCCGTTTTGCAAAGAAATGCGCTATTCTTTCGGGCTATCTTTGCGCAGCAGGTCTTCGACGATTTCCTGATCACGTTCAGCATTCACAATCCGCTCCAGTGCATCGTCTGCGCTGGCATCGACGGTCGCAACCCGTGTGCTTTCTTGTGGCTCGGCAGGCGGGAGCGCTATCGGTTTGTCGCGCGTCAATTGGATTGCCTGGGTCGCATCCGGGATGACAACGCCCGCACTTTGAATCGCCAGCTTGACCTGACGCAGGGCCTCGCCTTTGGCGCGCACGATTGATGTTTCATTCTGGTCAACCCAACCGGTGATCACCAGTTCAACGCCTCCTGGAAGCAGCGCCTCGATCCAGGTTTGGGCGGCTGGTTCTGACAGAACGAAGGGCAGGTCCTGGACTGTCTTTTCAACCAATGTACGGGTCTCTTGCAGATCAGCGTCACGCTCGACCGTTATCGAGAACATGAAGCGGCGTTCCGCATTTTGCGTGTAGTTGATGATCCGGCTTTTGAAGACCGTCGCATTTGGTATCCGGATATGGTTGCCGTCAAAGGACAACAGGATCGTGGCACGGCTTGTCAGGCGAATGACCTTGCCCACATCGCCATTGATTTCAACGGTATCATTGGGTCGGAACGGCTGGCGGAAAGACAGCATCACTGATGCGATGAAGTTTTCGACTGTGTCACGCACTGCGAAACCCAAAGCCAGACCAATGATCCCCGCCGCACCCAGTATTGTGCTCAGCAGGGCCGTTGCATTCACGATATCAAGGGCAATCACAATCCCAAAGATGACAAACACGATCCGCAGCAGTTGCCGGTAGATTTCGGCGATAAATGCATTGGGCGCCAGCCGTTCCCAGGGGGAACGCAGCCGAGCAATGGCAAAGCCGACAAAGACGACGGCGGCAAAGACCGCCGCTGCGATCAACGCAAGTGGCACGAATGCGATGAACTGGTCGATCCGCGCGCGGAACCGTTCGATGGCCGGGTCAAGCCTGCGTGCGATATCGGTTGTCTCGGTGACCTGATTGCGCACGGCAACAACCCCCTCGACCCGCGCGGCAAGCGGCTCTAACGCCAGTGCCTCAACGGTCGAATTTGTCGTGCCGCGCAGGGACACCACACCTTCGTTTACGGTGACGGTCACATCACCGTAGTTGCCAAGCTCGGCCAGAATCTCGCGGATGCGGACGGCGATGGCGGCATCTTGCTGGGCCGATGTTTCCGTTGTGATGGGGCCAGAGGCGTCTTGCGCGGCGGCCGGCATGGCACAGGTTAGAAAGACAGCAAGCAGAAGAAACAGGCGCATCATATCATTCCATCAGACTATGGGCCGACCATATCGGCGAAAAACGCCTTGTCACACGCGAAGCGGATCTGCCTTCGCCAATCTATCAAAGGCCATGAGGCTCTTGATCAGACGATCCATTTGATCCAGCGGGATCATGTTCGGCCCGTCAGAGGGCGCATTGTCGGGGTCCTCGTGGGTTTCGATAAAGACCGCCGCAATGCCAAGCGAAACTGCCGCGCGGGCCATGACAGGTGCAAACTCGCGTTGGCCGCCTGATGATCCGCCCATTCCGCCGGGTTGCTGGACCGAATGGGTGGCATCCATCACAACTGGATAGCCTGTGCGCGCCATCGTTGGCAAAGACCGCATATCAGCCACCAGCGTGTTATAGCCAAAAGACGCACCACGCTCTGTCAGCATGATCCGCTTGTTTCCCGTGCTTTCGATCTTGGCGACAACATTGGGCATGTCCCAAGGTGCCAGAAACTGCCCCTTTTTGACGTTGATGACCGCGCCGGTTTCGCCTGCCGCGAGCAACAGGTCGGTCTGTCTGCACAGAAATGCGGGGATCTGCATGATATCGCAGACTGCCGCCACGGTTGCGCACTGATCCGGTGCGTGGATGTCTGTGAGAACGGGGCAACCGATGCCGTCCTTGACCGACTGCATCACCTTGAGGCCCTCATCCATCCCCAACCCACGCTTGCCCCCCAAAGAGGTACGATTAGCCTTGTCGTACGACCCTTTGAAGACGAACTGCGCCCCGTGGGCCGCACAGACCTCTGCCATTTTGCCCGCAATCATCTGGGCGTGGTCCGTGCTTTCCAATTGGCAGGGTCCGGCGATGACCAAAAGAGGCAGGTCGTTGCTGACCGAAAGGTCGCCGATTTCGACTATGTGCATTAAGAACTTACCTGTTCGCGAAGGATCGAGGCTGTAATCGAGATCATCAGGTAGATGCCTGAAAAGATCAAAAACGCCAGAATCGTGTTTTCGAATGCGCGGGGATAGGTTGCCTGATCGGGTATGATCGGGCTCACGCTTTGCGACAGATAGCGGACCTGGCGGTTGGCTTCAATCCGGGCCGTTTCCATTTGGGTCAGCGCTTGTTGGACCATGACAGTTTGGAACGTGTAATTCTCTTCCGCTGTCCGCAGCTCGGTGTTGCGGGCCGCGAGCGAAATTTCTGCGCCACTGCCGCCAGTCAACTGCGCCCGCAGTTCGGCGATCGCTTGATCGATGATGCTGAGTTGGTCACGCAAAGACTGTACCTGGACTTCGCTTGGCCGGTCGACGTTCAGGCGTGATTGCAGGACGATTTCAAGACGCTGCTTTTCGGTCTCAAGCTGGTTGATCTGCGCCATCCGCGCCGCGCTTTCGCTCGTGGGGTCGATTTGCTGCACATCTTCCTGAATGGCAAGCCAGGTTGCCAGTGCGGCGGCCCGTCGCGCCTCGGCTTCTTCATAGCTTTGCAGTGCCCCGCTCATCTGGTCAGTGCGCAAGCGGCTGGTCAATTGATCAACCTGCTCTTCGGCATAGCCGATCAAAGCTTCGGAAAATTCGTAACTCTTGACTGGATCGGCCGCGATCACTTCCATCCGGATCAGACCCTCGGTCGGGTCATAGCTGATCTTCACATGGCTGGTGTAAAGCTTGAACGCGGCTTCGTTTGTCGCCCCTTCTTCCAGCCTCTGGATCGGGTCAATGCTGGGGTCGCTGAAATGGTCTTTGAAACCGTGATCGGCATCAAGCCTGAGCATTGCTTCGCGTGATGCCAGATAGGATTGCACCGCAATGCTATCTTGCTGGGTTGCCATCGAGGTGCCTTGAAACAGGTTTGCAAGACCCCCGCCTCCGCCACCGCCTTGCGGCTGGGCCTGCTGGATCACGATTTCAGAGTTGGTCGCATACATGGGGGTGGCGAGCGTGTAGAAATACCAGCCAACCATAAAGGTCGGCAGGAAGATAAAGAATGCCAGCCGGGTGAACAGCAAGGCAAGCTTCCGCTGGCGACGTCGCGCAATATCCCGTTGGATTTGCAAGATTTCCGATGCATTGCGGTTCAAAGCCATCTGGCTGTTTGTCGCCGGAAGCGTTACGCCATCTGCTGCCATGATATCAGGAAGCTGGATACGACCCTTCCTGCCCGACGCTTTGGCGCTGTCAGGCTTCACCAGTTCAAGCACTGTACTGCGCTGGAAGGGATCAATGCCTGCCGCGCGTAACTGTCGGACTGCGTCATAGTCTGAAGAGGCTTCAAAACCATTCTTTTGCGCGACGCGTCGCGCCATGCGCAATTGCCGGGCGGTCAGACCCTCTTTGCTGATCGCTTCAATCTGTTCTGCATGCGAGGGTGCTTTTGGTTCTTCGATTGGCGTGGCCGTTGCTGACGGATGCGGCACATCTCCCGCGACTTTTCGCAGGATGCGGAATCTTTTAACCTTGGGTTTGATAGTCATAAAGCACTCTCGCCTCCTCCAAGGTGTCGAACATATGTAGCTGGCCGTTCTTGAGCACCGCTGCCGTCTTGACGAGCCGCTCAAGCGTGGCTGGCTGGTGCGAAACGATGATTACAGTCGCTTTCTCAAGCCGCTCCCGCAAGATTTCGCCAGCCTTGCGATTAAATTCGACATCAGTTGACCCCGGCATGCCTTCGTCGATCAGATAGATATCAAAATCCAAGGCAAGCAGCAAAGCAAAAGAAAACCGTGATTTCATGCCCGATGAATAGGTTCCGACGGGCATATCGAAATATTCATCCAGACCGCAGAGCCACCGGCAAAACGCTTCGACATAATCGGGGTCCAGGCCGTAAAGGCGCGCGATAAAGCGGCTGTTTTCCACCGCCGAGAGCGTCGATTCAACGCCACCCATGAAGCCCAAAGGAAATGACACCCTGCAGGTCCGTCTAATGGTTCCTTCGTCAGGTTTCTCAAGTCCCGACATCATATTGATCAAGGTCGTTTTGCCGGTGCCATTTGGCGCAAGGATACCAAGCGAATTGCCAAGCTCCACGCGAAACGAGGCGCGGTCAAGGATGACCTTGCGCTGGGTCCCCGTCCAGAATGATTTGCTGACTTCCGCAAATTCCAGCATTTTGATCCTGTTTACGCCTGCAGCATGCAGACCCTGCTTGATGACAGACATCTTCTAACACGTCGTCACCATGATCTATAGCGCGACATTGGGGCATGTTTATACCGACAATCGTGTGATTTCTAACGTCGCCCCGTCAACTGTGTTGCTTGACCACACCTGTCAGCTTGCCAACGACCAAAGAGATGATTGCGGCAACAAAGCTGAACAGCGCGCCCATCTTGGCTGCATCCTGAACCGGAATGTCACCCAGCATCACACTGCCGTCAAAGGCGACCGCCGCGATGAACAGTGACACCGTGAAGCCGATTGCAGCAACGCAACCGATGACCAAAAGGTCAATCATGCGCATGCCTTGCGGCAGACCCAGACCCAAAGGCCGCGCAGCGATCCAGCCAAAAAGTAAAATGCCTGCGGGCTTGCCGATCAATAGACCTGCAAGAACCAGCCACGTGGGCGAGCCCATTGATGAAAATTCCACACCGGCGTTGAGCAGGCCAAAGAAGAACAAGACAATCTCGACCGGATGCTTGAGCAAATGCTCGGCGTGGTTCAGCAGGTCTGTCAGATACTGCTCGGCCTCCGAGAAAATGCCAAAGGCGCGATCGGCGTGTGGCAGGGTTGGAACAATCGGCAGCAAACCCAAGGCGGGATGGATGCCAGCCTCTTGAAAGCCGTACCAGCTGAGACAGCCTGCGATCAGATAGGGCCAGAACGACAATTTGTTGCGTACCCAGGTCGAGGTCGGACGGTCCTGCTTGCCGCGATCCAACACGCGGGGCAAGCGATTGAAAAGGTAGAAGACGCCAACAGCGGCCCCCAAGGAGAGCAGCAGCCACTGTGGCTGCAGCACGCCGGATGGATAGAAGATGGCCAGAATGATCAGCCCTGCGGCGTCATCTGCGATTGCCAAGAGCAAGAGGAAACGCACCGCCGGGTGGCCCGCCCCAAAGACCATACGGCCGACCAGATAGCTGAACGCGATGTCAGTTGCCGTCGGGATGGCCCAGCCATTCGCCACCGCGTCGAATGTGTCTGACCCCAGCACAAGGGCAAGGCCAAGGTACACAGTGATCGGGCCGAGCATGCCGCCCAGTGTTGCAAACAAAGGCGTTGCGGCCTTCTTGCCGCGCAGCGATCCGTTCTTGAGGATGATCGCTTCCCAGACTTCCTTGGCGGCGATGGCAAAAAAGAAAGCCATCAGCACATCATTGACCAGATAATGCAGTGTCAAACTGCGGTATTCGACCATGCCGGCCGCGTCATAATGGGGATGGCCAATGATGGATTTATGGAAAATCTCGAATTCGACGAAATGGTGGTAGCTACTCGCATCCACATTTGCCCAGACAAGGGCAATTGCGGCACCAATGATCAAAAGCAATGAATAGTTCGTAACGAAATTCCAGACGCGATACATAGCTTGATCCCTGAGTAGCGGCTTGCAGACAACTTGCCCTGAAGTAAATCAGCGCGCGTCCTCTTTGGACCCAGATCGAAATCAGGTAAACCAAAAAATACAGTCCTCTATCCTGCAAAGCATTCCAGATGAACCTTCAGAACGAGATCGCGGCTTGCCGATTATGTGCCGCACGCTTTGCGGTGACAGCAACGGCACATGCGCCGCGGCCTGTCGTGTGGTTCGATGGTCCTCCACGGATTTTGATTGCTGGTCAGGCCCCCGGGATGCGGGTGCATTTGGCCGGAAAACCATTCTGCGATAGGTCAGGAGATCGTTTACGTGAATGGCTTGGTCTTGATTCCGGTGCGTTCTATGACCGAAGCCGGGTCGCAATCGTGCCGATGGCGTTTTGTTTTCCAGGTTATGATGCTCAAGGGGCAGACCTGCCGCCCCCCCAGATTTGCGGGGCCACCTGGCACAGCCGGGTCATGACCGCTTTGGGTGATGTGCCTTTGACATTGCTTGTGGGCGGGCATGCGCATCGGTGGCATTTGGGTTCCCGGCGCAGTGTGACAGCAACGGTGACAGACTGGCGCGACCTTGCACCGCGTGTCTATCCCTTGCCTCATCCGTCTTGGCGCAATACCGCATGGCTCAGGAAAAATCCGTGGTTCGAGGCCGAGTTGCTGCCTGATCTGCGCCTGCAAGTGAAAGAGGCCCTGCGATGACCGACCTTGATCAAGCCCATGCCGCAATGGAAGCGGCCCCCGAGAATGACGCAGCGCGTCTGCAGTTCTACGAAAGACTTGCCGACACAGAGCTTTTCATGCTGCTGGGCGAAGAGGCGGTTGGCCAGCAGATCACGCCCGAGCTGTTCGAGATCGAAGACCAGCGATTTGCCCTTATCTTTGACACAGAAGAGCGGTTGTCAGACTTTGTCGGGCGTGTCGCGCCCTATGCAGGGCTGCCCGGTCGGGCGCTGGCGCAAATGCTGGCGGGGCAGGGGATCGGGCTGGCGCTGAACCTTGAGGTCGCATCTTCTGCCATGCTGATCCCGGCAGAGGCAGTCGATTGGTTGGTTGCAACGCTGGCGCACGGGCCCGACGAGACCGAAGCGCGCCTGACCGAAGTTTCGGCGCCGGGCGGACTACCAGAAGCGGTCATCGCGGGTCTGGATCGTAAACTTGCCATAGCCGCAGGGCTTGCGCGTTTTGCCTATCTGGCGGCCGCAACCTACGAGGATGGCGGGCGGGGTCACGTTCTGGCCTTCGTAGATGCGGTTGAAGGTGCAGAAAAGGCACTGGCCTCGGCTGCCGGAGAGGCCTTGACGTTTTCAGGGATCGAAGCGGGCGTGATGGACGTTTTGTTCGTGCGCGCAAGTGATCCGCTGGCCGCTCATCTCGCCAAGGTCGGACTGCGGTTTGATTTGCCACAGCCAGAGGCGCCCCATGCGCCGGGTGCCCCGGGTATGGACCCCGCCAAACCACCAAAACTGCGCTAAGCGCGGTTCCAGAGTTTCTGGCAGTCTACGACCAAGTCTTGTGACAGGATTTGGCCCTAGTACCCCAAAGACCGATCAACCAGATATCGGAACGGTTCCCCGGCCTCACCACGCGCGATATTTGCGGCGATGACGCCTGCTGCAGTCTCGGGGCGTGTGGTCGATGCAATATGCGGGGTCACTGTGACCTTGGGATGCGCCCAGAACGGGTGATCCGCAGGGAGCGGCTCTATACGGAACACATCAAGCGTCGCATGTGCGATCTGCCCACTGTCCAGTGCGGTCAGCAAAGCCACATCATCAATCAACGGGCCGCGACCGGGGTTGATGATGAATGCACCGTGCGCAAGCAATCGCAGGCTTTCGGCGTTCAGGATATTCTCGGTCTGCGGGGTTTGCGGCAAAAGCAGGATCACGATCTGTGCGCCGGTCAGTGCTTCGCGCAAGCCGTCGTCCCCATGCAAACAGCGGATGTTCGCAACATTCTTTGGCGACCTGCTCCAACCCGTGACCGGAAAGCCAAGGTTATGCAGTGCCAGCCCACATGCCGCCCCCAAAGCACCAATCCCCAAAATCGTCACTGGCCGGTTTGCCGCAACCGGCGGGAAGCTGTCATCGCGCCAGATCCCGTCTTGCCCAAGAATATGCGTATCCATGCCTAGATGATGGCGCAGGGTGTGCCCCGTGACCCATTCAATCATGCCATTTGTGAGGCTTTCATCCACCAGACGGCACAGCGGCTGGGTGAGCGTGGCATTGTCCACGATGGTCTCGACCCCGGCCCATAAGCCCATGACCGCTTTGGTCTTCACGAATGGCCGGAAATCCGTGACTGGACCGTTGGGGGTGAAAATGATGTAGTCAACATTCTCGGGCGCATGATCGCACGATAGATTGACCGCGAGCCCGGCCTTGGCAAAGGCCGCATTCAACGGTGCTTCATATTCGGCCCAAGCGGCCGCTTTGGCAGAGAACAGAACATTGAGCATCAGCGTGGCCTATGGATATGCGCGCTTTGGACCAGACCGAAAGCGACAAGCAACACAAGCATGGCGGACCCGCCATAGCTGACCAGAGGCAGCGGCACACCGACCACAGGTGCAAGACCTGTCACCATCGCCATGTTCACAGCGAAAAACAAAAAGAAGGTCATTGCAATGCCCAAGGTCAGCAAAGAGGCGAAACGATCGCGGTTACCCAAGGCGGACACGATACAAAAGATCACAATCAGCAAATAGAGCACCAAGAGGGTAGAGGCACCGACAAAGCCGAACTCTTCTGCCAGCGTCGTAAAGATGAAATCGGTGTGCTTTTCAGGCAGGAAATTCAACCGTGACTGGGTACCTTGCATGAAACCACGTCCTGTCCAGCCGCCAGACCCCAACGCAATCTTGGCTTGGGTGATGTGATAGCCTGCGCCCAGCGGATCATTTGATGGGTCGAGAAACGTGTCAATCCGTCGGTATTGATAGTCTTTCAAGAGTTGCCAAGCCGTCCCGCGGCTTTCGAAAACCGCGACAATCGCAGCAATGCCCGCACCTCCGACAGTCGCGAAATAGGCCCAATGCACCCCTGCAAGAAACATCACCGTGGCCCCGCCGATCAGCAAGAGCAGCGCTGTGCCCAGATCGGGTTGACTAAGTACCAGCATGGTCGGAGCAAGAATAAACAAAACCGGCAGCGCAACCCACAAGGGATGCGAGGTTTTCTTGTTGGGAAGCCAGTCATAGTAGGCGGCGAGGAACATCACCAATGTGATCTTTGTCAGCTCCGAAGGTTGGAGCCGCATAAAGCCAAGGTCGATCCAGCGCTGTGCACCCATCCTGACTTCGCCAAAGAACTCCACGCCAAGCAAAAGCAGGAGTGACCCACCATAGGCCACGAACGCCATGTTGCGCCAAAACCAGATCGGTACCATGGCCACGACAAGCATCAAGGCCATGCCAAGGGCAAAGCGCTGCATTTGTGGCTCGACCCAAGGGGTCATGGACCCGCCAGCGACCGAATAGAGCATCAAAAAGCCCGCAGAGGCCACTGCGATCAGCAACAAGATGATCGCCCAATTGAGGTGCAGAATCTTCCGCAGCCCTGTGGGGATCGACTTGGTATTATACTCAAGATAGCTCATGCGCGGCTCTGTGCCGTCGCACCTGCTGGAATGCGGGCTTCGATACGGCGCTGTTGTTCCGCGATCTGGTCGCGCAATCCGGCTGGGTAGGCCTCAAGCGGAGGCGGGCCGCCAAACTGCGCTTGAAGCAGGATATCACGCGCAATCGGTGCGGCAGCGGCCGATCCGCCACCACCGTGTTCAACAACGACAGAAACGGCATAGCGTGGGTTATCAAGCGGCGCGTATCCGACAAAGAGAGCATGATCCCGCCGTTCCCACGGCAGGTCTTCGTTTCGGATGACACCGGCCGCACGTTCCTCTGGTGTGATCCGGCGGACCTGGCTGGTCCCGGTCTTGCCAGCCATCATATGGGCCTCGTCGATAATGCGCGACCCGTAGGCTGTTCCGCGGCGATGATTGCAGACGTCTTCCATGGAACTGCGGATGCGGCGCAAGGTGTTTTCATTGATATCCAGTTTGTCGCCCAAGCCGGATGGTTCTGCGACGCCATCCACAAATCGGATCAGCCGTGGGGTCACAACCCGGCCTGTGGCAAGCCGCGCAGTCATCACGGCCAGTTGCAGCGGCGAGGACAGGACATAGCCCTGCCCAATTGCGGCGTTGACAGTATCGCCGATACGCCATTCTTCGCCACGCACACGTGCTTTCCACTCTTTATCGGGTGCCAATCCCTCAGCTACCGCAGAAAGCGGCAGGTCATGGCGCACGCCAAGGCCCAGCTTGCGCGCCATCTCGGCCATCTTGTCGATGCCAACCCGCTGGGCGACCTCGTAGTAGTAGCAGTCGCAACTTTGCTTCAGGCTTTCGTGAAGGTCCATGTTGCCATGCCCGCCACGCTTCCAGCAATGGAACCTGATGTTGAAAACATCCGTATAGCCCGGGCAGTAGACCGTCTCGTCAGGAGCGATAAGTCCCGCCTCCATCGCGGCCATCACAGTGACCATCTTGAAGGTCGACCCCGGAGGATAGGTCCCCTGCACGGCCTTGGCTGCAAGCGGGCGATATTTGTCCTCGTTCAGTCCATTCCAGTCGGCAACGGAAATACCGCGCACGAAAAGGTTGGGATCAAAAGCAGGCGCAGAGGCCACCGCCCTTAGATCGCCGTTTTCAAGGTCGATCACCACGGCACCGGCAGATTCGCCATCCATGCGCGCCTGCACATAACTTTGCAAACGGCTGTCGATGGTCAACTGAACGTCCTTGCCCGGCTCGCCTTCCTGCCGGTCCAGTTCGCGCATGATGCGGCCCGCCGCATTGACTTCGATCCGACGGGTCCCTGCACTCCCTCTCAGAGTGCGTTCCAGCCTAGACTCGGCCCCTGTTTTGCCAATCTGGAACTTCGGGATCTGAAGCAAGGGGTCCGTATCCTCGGTGCGGCTCAGGTCAAAGTCGCTCACTGGCCCCACGTAGCCCACCACATGCGCCAAATCGGCGCCCCAAGGGTAGACGCGGCTCAGGCCTACCTCTGCCTGAATGCCTGGCAAGGCGGGGGTGTTAAGGTTGATCTGCGCGACATCGTCCCAACTCAAGCGGTCCGCGATGGTCACAGGCACAAAGGGCGATCGGCGGCGCATTTCCTCCATAGCGCGGGCAAGGTCTGCCGGGTCGATCTCGACGATCTCGGTCAGTTTGGCCAGCACCTCGCCGACATCACCGGCATCCTCGCGGACCATGACGACACGGTAGTTTTGTTCGTTGGCCGCAATTGCGATGCCGTTGCGGTCAAAGATCAGTCCGCGCGCTGGCGGCAAAAGCCGGATGTTGATGCGGTTCTCTTCGGCCAAGAGCCGGAACTGGTCGGCCTGCTCAACCTGCATGGATTGCAACCGCCACCCTAGCGCACCAATGATCCCAAGCTGCACGCCCCCCATGACCAAGGCTCGTCGGCCTATGGTTCGCGCGCTTTCGATGACTTCTTTGGGTTGGCGCTTCATAGCAGTTGCCCTTTCCTACCGACTTCGCCGGGTGCGACACGCGATACACCAAAGATGAAATGCGCTGCCAGAACGACAAGGGGGTAGACCAATATCGTGATCATCATTTCGATCAAAGTCAGCCCCAAAGGAGCTTGAGGCAACATCACAAAAGCCAGCACCAAGCGATTGGCAAGGGTGATGGCGATGATGCCGGCCGCGATGGTCCCCCATTCAACCAACAAAGGCATCGTGCGAAAGTCGCGGTGCTGGCGGCGGATGACTTCGCTGAGGATCACGACAAGTGCCGCCCAAAGGCCCGGTGGCCGCATGAACAGAAGATCGGCCAACAAGAACAGGACAGCGATTGTCAGAACCGGCACATAGCTCGGGTTGCGCACCACCCATGCGAGGGTCACGGCGAGCAAAAGGTCTGGTCCGGCCCAAGACGAAGGCCGCATGTCAAGAGGGACAAGATCAATCACAATCAAGGCAAAGGCCAAGAGCGCAAAGACACATCGGTGCAACCAAGTGCGGCCATCAACACGCTCAGCCATCCCCGCGCTCCATAGCGTTAAGAGATGTGGGATTAATCGCTGCAGGACCAAAGAATTCCGCATCAGGAGCCAGCAACCCGTCGGGGTCTTCGATCTTTTCGTGCGGCTGCGAACGCAGCACGCGCAGAAATTCGAGGCGCTGGTAATCTGCGGCTAAACGTACCCGCATGCGCCCGTCCGTACCAAGGGCAACTTGTCCAACAAGCAGGTCAGCAGGAAAAACCCCACCATCGCCGGATGACACGACACGGTCGCCGGGGCGGATCAGAGCCTCGTTCTCCAGAAAGTCCAGCGGCGGGTTCAGCGAGTTATCTCCTGCAAGGATAGCCTTTTGACCTGATGGCTGAATGGTGACAGGGATCCGGCTAGACGTATCGGTCAGCAGCATCACACGGCTGGTTTCTTGCCCGACACCTGCGATGCGTCCCACAAGGCCGATCCCGTCCATCGTAGGCCAGCCATCAATGATACCGTCGCGTGCGCCGACGTTGACCAAGACCGACTGCCGGAAGGGCGAACCGCTGTCGGTGATGACGACACCGGTGACAAAGGTCAGTTGCGGATCAAGGCTTACATTGTTCAGATCGAGCAGTTTTGCGTTCTCCTGCTCAAGCTGCAAAGCCGCCTCTCGCCAGGCTTTCATCTGCTGGAGTTCGCGGCGCAAGTCCTGATTTTGGGCGCGCAACTGTTGATAGCTTTGGAAATCGTTGATCAGATTGGCCGTGCCAGTGATCGGCGCCATCGCCCAACCAAAAGACGGGACCACCGCATCAATCGTAGCTGCGCGAAAGCGCTCCACTCTTGGGCTGTCAATGCGCCATACCAAGAAGAGCCCAAACAGCGCCAGCACCAACAGCCCGACCAGCAGTTTGCGGATCGGGCCGATGAAGTCTTCACTGTTCTTGTCACGTGCCAAGGGCGGGTGTTCCCTCGTTTGTGTCTTAGCTGTCGTAGTCTATCACATGCCGCAGTTGTTTTTCATATTCCAGTGCGCGACCTGTGCCCAAGGCCACACAATTGAGTGACTCGTCAGCCACCGAAATCGCAAGGCCGGTCTGTTCACGCAGCGCCAGATCAAGCTGACCCAGCAATGCACCACCACCGGTGAGCATGACACCACGGTCGACAATGTCGGCTGCAAGGTCAGGCGGCGTGGCTTCCAGCGCCGTCATCACGGCTTCGCAGATTTGCTGCACCGGTTCGGCAAGGGCTTCGGCGACTTGGGCTTGGGTGATTTCGGTTTCCTTGGGGACGCCGTTCAACAGGTCGCGACCACGGATATGCATGGTCTGCCCGCGTCCGTCATCTGGCATGCGCGCAGTACCGATAGAGGTCTTGATCCGCTCGGCGGTGCTTTCACCGATAAGCAGGTTATGCTGGCGGCGCAGGTAGTTGATGATCGCCTCATCCATGCGGTCACCACCGACGCGGACAGAGCGCGCGTAGACGATATCGCCCAGCGACAGAACCGCGACCTCGGTCGTCCCGCCTCCGATGTCGACAACCATGTTGCCGGTAGGATCAGTGATCGGCATGCCCGCGCCAATGGCCGCTGCAATGGGTTCAGCAATCAGGCCCGCGCGACGTGCGCCAGCAGAAAGAACCGATTGGCGGATCGCCCGCTTTTCAACAGGGGTCGCCCCATGCGGGACGCAGACGATGATCTTGGGTTTCGAAAATGTAGACCGGCGGTGCACCTTGCGGATGAAGTGTTTGATCATCTCTTCCGCAGTGTCAAAGTCAGCGATGACGCCATCGCGCATCGGGCGGATCGCCTCGATGCTGCCGGGGGTCCGGCCCAGCATCAGCTTGGCGTCTTCGCCAACCGCCAATACCTTCTTGACGCCATCCTTGATGTGGTAGGCAACCACCGAAGGTTCAGACAAAACAATGCCCCGACCTTTGACATAGACCAGCGTATTTGCCGTGCCCAAATCAATCGCCATATCCGAAGAAAATAACCCACCGAAGCCTGCCATGCGTTCGTCTTCCCAAATTCAAATGTTTTGACAGCGCTGGATGTTCCATGCCTGCCCTAAACGCTTATAAGGCGGTCAGAGAGGGGATAGAAGCCCTTCATTCGAGCAATACGGCGGCAAACTGCTGCTTATGATTTTTCAACTATTGTGATAGAAAATCCGGTAGAGTTGGGCAGATAAATGTCACTTTTGCGATCTTGGCGATCTGATCAGATGTGTCTGGGTCTGTTTGTGCGCATGTCCGGCCACGATTTCACGAAAACGGGCAGCCCCTACAAATGGACTGCCCGCGATGGTTTGAGTCGGAAACAATGCTTCAAATGTCCTTGTAGCTGACCCCTTTGACATCATAGCCGGGCTCGGACTGTTCCCGCCGCACCAGCAGGCGATTGAGCGCATTGATATAGGCTTTGGCACTAGCCACGACCGTATCGGTGTCTGCCGATTGACCGGTCGCGATGCGCCCTTCCTCTTCCATGCGGACCGACACGGTGGCTTGCGCATCGGTGCCTTCTGTCACGGCGCTCACCTGATAAAGCTGCAAGCGTGCACCGTGCGGAAAGATCGCCTTGACAGCGTTGAACGTGGCATCGACCGGGCCATCACCTGTGGCCGATGTTTCAACATCGGCACCGTCAACTTCCATCACCATATCGGCCGTTTGGGGGCCGGTGGTGCCGCAAACGACCCGCAAGGATTTCAGCTTCAACCGGTCATCGCCACTGTCGTTTTGGTAGACTAGCGCCATCAGGTCATCGTCAAAGACTTCCTTTTTGCGGTCAGCCAGATCCTTGAAACGCACGAAGACATCGTTCAGCTGGTTGTCCGCCAGATCGAAACCCATCTCTCCCAGCTTTGCCCGCAGCGCCGCGCGACCAGAGTGTTTGCCCAAGGGCAGGGAGGTACCGGACAAACCCACATCTTCAGGCTTCATGACCTCGAAAGTCTCGCGGTTCTTGAGCATGCCGTCCTGATGGATTCCGCTTTCGTGGGCAAAGGCGTTCTTGCCCACGATGGCTTTGTTGAACTGCACCGCAAAGCCCGACACGGTCGCCACACGGCGCGAGATGTTCATGATCTTGCGGGTGTCGATCCGGGTCGTGTAGGGCATGATATCGTGACGGACCTTGAGCGCCATCACGACCTCTTCGAGTGCGGTATTGCCCGCCCGTTCGCCCAAGCCGTTGATCGTGCATTCGATCTGGCGCGCACCGCCCGCGACGGCTGCCAGCGAATTCGCCGTCGCCATGCCAAGGTCGTTGTGGCAGTGGGTCGCAAAGATCACGTTGTCCGCACCCGGCACCGTGTCGATCAGGCGGCGGATCAGATCGGCGCTTTCGACGGGTGCGGTATAACCCACAGTATCGGGAATGTTGATCGTGGTTGCCCCTGCCTTGATCGCAATCTCGACCGTGCGGCACAGGTAATCCCATTCGGTCCGTGTCGCATCCATCGGGGACCATTGCACATTGTCACACAGGTTGCGCGCATGGGTGACAGTGTCGTGGATACGTTCCGCCATCTGGTCCATGTCCAGATTGGGAATAGCGCGGTGCAGCGGCGAGGTCCCGATAAAGGTATGGATGCGCGGGGATTTCGCGTGCTTCACAGCCTCCCAGCAGCGGTCGATATCTTTGTAGTTGGCGCGTGCCAGCCCGCAGATCGTCGCTGTCTTGGCGCGTTTGGCGATCTCGGAAACCGCGTTGAAATCGCCTTCGGAGGCAATGGGAAAGCCCGCCTCGATGATATCGACGCCCATATCATCCAGCAACTCTGCGATTTCCAGCTTTTCATCGTGGGTCATGGTTGCGCCCGGTGACTGTTCGCCGTCGCGCAAGGTGGTGTCGAAGATCAACACTTGGTTCGATTTGGTCATTTTTGAATTCCTTTGGTCCTTAGCAATGTCTTGGCGCTGTCACCCTCTGAGCGGTCGCGCCGACAGGCACGCTCAGAGGCAGCTAAGGAGTAGGATGTCGCGCGAAAGCAGCCCGGAACGGGCGGTGCTGGGGATATGTGCGCGGGTCATCATGGGGCGGACTATACAAATGTTTCGCCGGTTGAAAAGACTCTAAAGCGCTTGGCGGGGGAGTATTTTGGGCAAGGCGACGATGCGTGCAGTTCTTAGAACATCAGGCAATCCGGTCCGGGAGGGAGCGGCGCGCTGCCTGCGGGCAGGGTAGGTTGATAGTCAAACGATGCAATTTCCGCGCCTTCGTCGAAGGCAATGAACACCTGACCAGAGCCGGGTCGAATGGCGATCCCTTCAGGGTCGCGCCCGTAAGGCAACAAGGATGTTGTGCCAAGCAAGACCCCTTCGGCAGTGAATTCATATAAGCTGTTGGTGCCTTCCCGATCATCCACAATCAATAAATACCCCGTCCGCGGGTCTCGGGCGATCCCTTGGGCTTCGGTCAGGGGTGGGTCTAGTGAGAGTGTACTGATCTGCCGCTGGATCGTCCCGTCAGGGTTCAGCCATGTCATGCGTTCGGGGTCGTCTTCGACCATGATGATTGCGCCGTCTTCGGCAATGGTCAGACCTTCGGTATCGGCCCATCCCATCCCGGACCGGAACGGTTCGGCCAGTGCCTCGCCGTTCTTTGTCAGGCGTTGAAACCCGCCAAGCCCGTCAGCAACAAGCAGGTGGTCCCCTTCAACTGTAACCGCCTTGATCCGTGTCAGGTCGCTGGCAAAGCGCCGCAACTCATCCCCTTGCAGGGTCACAAGGATCACCTCCGGCCCTTCATTGGCGATCCAGAGCCCGCAAAAGGTCGGATCATAGTCCAGACTTGCCGGGCGGTTCAGGCTATAGCTGGTTTGATAGGTCAGCTCCAGCGCCGCCGCAGGCGCGGCCAGAACACTCAGGATCATGAGGGGCAGGCGCATTGTCATCCTCCTTGTTCCTTGAAGAGGTGGCGCTAGGTCCCGAGAAGTCAAAGGAGAGTTCATATGCGCGCATTGGTAATCGGGGCGAGTGGCGGGGTCGGGTCAGCCGTTTTTCAGCGCTTGCAGAAAAATGGATGGGACGTGACCGGACTCTCACGGTCTATCGATGGGTTCGACGTCGGCAAAGCGACTTCTGTTGAAAAGCACTTGAACGCTCAGTCTGGCCCTTTCGACCTTGTCTTTGTGGCTGTCGGTGTTCTTGCTCCACTTGGTACGGCGCCTGAAAAGAACCTTGGCGCGATCGGACAAGGTCACATGGCACAGGTCTTTGCCGTCAATACGATTGGTCCGGCGTTGATCTTGCGGCATATGCCACGGCTTTTGCCCAAAGACGGGCGCGGCGTCGTGGCGATCCTGTCGGCGCGGGTCGGCTCGATTGGTGATAACCATATTGGCGGCTGGTATTCCTATCGCGCTTCCAAGGCCGCGCTGAACCAGATCGTGCATGGGGCGGCGATTGAATTGTCCCGCTCGCACAAGCAGTCGATCTGCGTGTCCTTGCACCCCGGGACGGTCGAGACGCCCTTTACCGCCGACTATGCCGGTCGTCACAAGACGGTGCCTGCGGATGAGGCCGCCGCGAATTTGCTTGATGTCATCGCCAAGCTGACCCCTGCCCAAACCGGCGGATTTTATGACTATGCCGGGCGGGAGATCGTCTGGTGAGATTGGTTCTGGTTCTGGGTGATCAGCTGTCGCCCGCTTTGTCGGCCCTGTCCAAGACGGATAAGGCCCATGATCTTGTGGTCATGGCAGAGGTGATGGGAGAGGCCACATATGTCCCGCATCACCCCAAGAAGATCGCCTTTACCTTTATGGCGATGCGCAAATTCGCCAACCAGTTGCGCGCCGATGGCTGGCAAGTGGCCTATACGAGATTGGATGACCCGGACAATACGGGTTCAATCACGGGCGAATTGATCCGGCGGGCGTCTGAGGTGGCCGCCGCAGGTGTCGTCTATACCGAACCCGGAGAGTGGCGTTTGATCGCGGCACTCGGGGACATGCCGCTAAAGTCGCATTGTCTGCCGGACAGCCGCTTTATCGCCTCGCATGCGGATTTCGACGCTTGGGCCGAAGGCCGCAAGCAGTTGCGCATGGAATACTTCTACCGCGAGATGCGTCGCAAGACAGGGCTTTTGATGGATGGGGACCAGCCCGAGGGCGGCAAGTGGAACTATGACCACGACAATCGCAAAGCCGCACCTGATCAGGTCGATTTTGCTGGCCCTTTGCGGTTTGCCCCCGACGAGGCCGTGCTTGATCTGGTAGAGGCGCGTTTTGGCGGGAACTTTGGCGCATTGAGGCCCTTCTGGTTCGCGACCGATGCCGCGCAAGCACAGCAACAGTTGACCCATTGGATCGAGGGCGGCCTGCCAAAGTTTGGTGACTTCCAGGATGCGATGCTGAACGACAACAGGTTTCTGTATCATTCTCTGATCAGTTTTTACCTGAATGCGGGCCTGCTCGACCCGCTCGATGTCTGCCAACAGGTAGAAGCGGCCTATCGCGCAGGGCTTGCGCCTTTGAACGCGGTCGAAGGCTTCATCCGTCAAATTATCGGCTGGCGGGAATACATGCGCGGGATCTATTTCCGTGAGGGCCCCGACTATGTGACCCGCAATGCGCTGGGCCATACGCGCAATCTCCCCGCGCTGTATTGGGGCAGCGAAACCAAGATGAACTGCATGGCCAAGACGGTCGCGCAAACCCGCGAGGAGGCTTACGCCCACCATATCCAGCGCTTGATGGTCACGGGAAACTTTGCGCTGCTGGCCGGGATTGATCCCGCGCAGGTCCATCAATGGTATCTGGCGGTCTATGCCGATGCTTATGAATGGGTCGAGGCACCCAATGTGATCGGTATGAGCCAGTTTGCCGATGACGGGATCATCGCGTCAAAGCCCTATATTTCTTCTGGCAACTATATTCACAAGATGTCCGACTATTGCGGATCATGCGCTTACCGTGTGCAGGACAAAACCGGGCCGGAAGCCTGCCCGTTCAATTTGCTCTACTGGCATTTTCTGGATCGGCACAGAGAACGGTTCAAAGGCAATCCCCGTATGGGCAATATGTATCGCGTCTGGGACCGCATGGATGAAGATAGACGGCAAACAGTGCTGGATCAGGCAGAGGCGTGGCTCTTGCGATTGGATACGGGCCATGAGGTCTAGCACGGGACGACAAGATTTGGTGCGCGCAAAGAAATGGGCCGATCCGGGATCAGCCCTTTTTCCTTGAGCGTTTAAGCCGACTTATTGGTTGGCGGTTGTTTCCGATACCAAAGCGCCGTCAGACCATGTCCCAACGCTTTCTTGTCCGGTCGCATAGCGCATCGTGCCTTCGCCCTGACGGCGTCCACGGACAAAGCCGCCCTCGTAGACGTCACCATTGGAGTAAGTGGCAATACCGATCCCGCTGATCTCCCCGTCCTGCCAGTCGCCCACATAGGTGAACCCATCCGGTAGGGTGATTTCGCCCTTGCCATTGCGTTGACCATTGAGGAACTCGCCCACATAGACAGTACCGTCTGCATAGACAGCGCGCCCAAGTCCATTGCGCTGCCCCTCGGCCCACTGGCCTTCATAGACATAGCCGTCAGCGTAAATCATTTTACCTTGGCCGTGGTTCTTGGCGTTAAGGAACTCTCCTTCATAGACCAGACCGTTGACATAGGTGGCAACACCGATGCCGTTGATCACACCGGCTTGCCAAGCGCCTTCATAGGTTGAACCGTCGGGATACGTGATCTTGCCGTTCCCATCGGCCAGGTCGTTCATGAAACTGCCCACATAGACAGATCCATCCGGATAGGTGACTTCACCTTGGCCTTGGATCTGGCCTTCTACCCATTCACCAACATAAAGATAGCCATCAGTACCGCGAAATGTGCCGGTGCCATGTCGACGGTCATTCAGGAATGTGCCCTCATAGGTATCGCCATTGGCATAGACGACCGAACCTTCACCTTCGCGGCGGCCATTCACAAGGGTCCCTTCGTAAACATCGCCATTCGGCTGCGTCAGAACACCAATGCCTTGGATTTGGCCATCGACCCAAGCGCCACTATAGACAAGGCCGTCTGCCATCGTCAGCGTGCCGGTACCATCGCGCTCTCCCGCCTTCAGCGTGCCGGTATAGACGGCACCATCAGGGTATGTAATCGTTCCTTGGCCTTCTTTTTCGCCATTGACCCAAGCGCCGTCGTAAACATAGCCGCCGGGGCTTGTCATGGTCCCGATGCCATTGTGCATCGCGTTGCGGAATTCGCCCTCGTAGACCACGCCATTGGCATAGCGGGCCACACCTTGGCCGGTGATATTGCCGTCGACCCAGTCGCCTTCGAATGTGCCGCCGTCTGCAAATGTGATCTTGCCCTGACCTTCTGGCTTGCCCGCCACGAACGCCCCTTCATAGATGGACCCGTTCGGGAAACGCGCGATCCCCTGACCGCGGATTTCGCCTGCGACCCATTGGCCCGTATACTCGTAACCGTTGGGCAATCGGTAGGTTCCGATGCCATCCTGCTTGCCGTCAACGAAGGTTCCCTCGTAGATCCCGCCGTCGTCATATTGCTTGGTCTGAACATCTTGCGCATAGGCAGCGGTCGCGATTCCTACCGCAAATACAGCGATTGCCGCGCCTTTAGGGAACCCAAACATTGTCATCCGTCTCTCCGATCGCTTCATCGTTAACGCAGCTTATGGGAGGAGATGTCACCTGACAACGGCTAACAGCACAGTGCTGCAAACGGCTTTCCCCCGCGCGTCTTTCTGCTACATGCATGGCAAGGCATTGGGACAAAACTATGACAAAACCATTTCGTTTGACGATGGCGCAGCTGAACCCGACAGTTGGTGACCTTCAAGGAAACGCTGACCAAGCGCGCGCAGCATGGGCCGAAGCCAAGGCTGCGGGTGCGGATCTGGTGGCCCTGCCCGAGATGTTCTTGGTCGGATATCAAACGCAGGATCTGATTGCCAAACCCGCATTTGTCGCTGACGCGATGGATCATCTTGCGGCGCTTGCGCGTGATTGTGCAGACGGTCCCGCCTTGTCCATCGGCGGCCCGCTGTTCGAAAAAGGGCGACTTTATAACGCCTATTTCACCCTGCGCGGCGGCGCGATTGTGGCGACTGCCAAAAAACACTTTCTGCCCAACTTCAATGTCTTTGACGAGGTCCGCCTGTTCAAGAGCGCCGATATCGCCGGCCCTTACGCGCTGGCCGATGGCCCCCGCATCGGCCATCCGATCTGCGAAGATGCATGGTATCCGGATGTTTGCGAGGCCATGGTCGAAAGCGGGGCAGAGATTCTGGTGGTGCCCAACGGCTCTCCTTATTTCCGTGACAAGTTTGCGATCCGCATGAACAAGATGGTCGCGCGGGTGATCGAAAACGATGTACCTTTGGTCTATCTGAACATGATGGGCGGCCAGGATGACCAGATGTTCGACGGTGGGTCCTTTGTGCTGAACCGTGGCGGTCGGCTTGCTGTACAATTGCCCTTGCTGGAAACAGCAATCGCCCATGTCGACTTTGCCCTGACAGAAAACGGTTGGGAGGCGCTGGACGGACCAAAGGCCAGCTTGCCCGACTCGATGGAGCAGGACTACCGCGTCATGGTGGAAGCCTTGCGCGACTATATGCGCAAGACCGGCTTTAAAAAGGTCCTGCTGGGACTGTCCGGCGGGATCGACAGTGCGATCGTCGCCGCAATCGCCGTTGATGCCTTGGGCCCGGCAAACGTCCGCTGCGTCATGTTGCCATCGGAATATACCTCGCAGGCGTCCTTGGATGATGCGGCGGCGGCTGCCACCGCATTGGGCTGCACCTATGACACGATCAGCATTGCCGGTACGCGGGCTGCGGTGACCGATGCGCTGTCGCCCCTGTTTGTGGGACTTGCTCCCGACCTGACCGAAGAGAACATCCAGTCGCGCATTCGTGGCCTATTGCTGATGGCGCAATCCAACAAATTCGGGGAAATGCTGCTGACCACAGGCAATAAATCAGAGGTCGCGGTTGGCTATGCCACGATCTATGGCGACATGGCGGGGGGCTATAACCCGATCAAGGATATGTACAAGACGCGGGTTTTTGACGCCGCGCGCTGGCGCAATGCCAACCACCGCGATTGGATGAAAGGTCCAGCGGGCGAGGTGATCCCCGTCGCAATCATCGACAAGCCACCCTCGGCTGAATTGCGCCCCGACCAGAAGGATGAAGACAGCCTGCCACCCTACGAGATCCTCGACGGGATTCTCACGATGCTGGTCGATCAGGACGCCTCTGTCGCGGATTGTATCGCCGCTGGATATGATCGCGAGACCGTCAAACGGGTCGAGCATCTGATCTACATCAGCGAGTACAAACGTTTTCAGGCGGCCCCCGGTCCGCGCCTTTCAGACCGTGCCTTCTGGCTGGATCGGCGCTATCCGATCGTGAACCGGTGGAGAGATGAAAGCTAGCTGTTATCTCTCCCATCGCGACCAGATGGAAAGAACCGGTAAATATCCGGCTTATGCGATGATCGTGTTTAATGTTGCTTTGGCGACCACCACGGAGGTTCGGCCTGGCAACCCCTTTGAGAACAAGACAAAATCTGCTAGTTTAGCGCATGGCAGAGAACAAAACCAAAGTGACCGCGCAAGATGTACAGGCATTCGTTGCCGCAGTTCCGCATCCCACACGCGCGAAAGATGCACGGACGCTTGATGCACTTTTTCGCAAAGTAACAGGTTGGCAGCCACAAATGTGGGGCCCAAGCATCATTGGCTATGGAAGGTATAGCTATACCTACAAGAGCGGACGGAGCGGCGAATTCTTGGCAACAGGGTTCAGCCCGCGCAAGAGTAACCTCTCCATCTATATCATGCCGGGGTATGCTGACTTTGGGCCCATCCTTTCGCGGTTGGGCAAGCACAAGATCGGCCGGTCCTGTCTTTATATCAACACTTTGGCTGATGTAGACCTGAAGGTTCTGGAAGAGTTGATCTTGGCCGGGCTTGACGATCTGTCAAAGCGATGGACCGTCAGCCCCGGCTGAGCGCCGCCTGCAAGCACAGACGGCGCAACGGTGTTAAAGCAGCTGATAGCTGTGCGGAACGAAGTGGAATCCGTCGTCACCGCGCGTGTCGATAAAGCCCAGACCGGGGAACGGCATGTGATAGCCGACCAGTGGAATGCGGTCCGCCGCTGCCATCCCCATCACACGGCGACGGGTTGCAGCTGCCGCAGCCTTGTCCATGTCAAAGCGGACTTCCCAGTCAGGATATGCGACCGACCAGACATAGTGATTGGCTGTATCCGCCATCAGGAACAACTGCTTGCCACCGCTCTCCAGCATATAACCCATGTGGCCGGGTGTATGGCCAAAGGCTGCCATGGCAGTCACACCACCGCGCACCGCACCGCCATCACCAAGGAAAGTAAATTTTTCGGCCAACGGGCGCACCTTGGCTTCAAAGCCTTCGTTCTCAGCGCCAGCCCAATGGTCGAACTCGGCCTGACCGGTGACATAGGCCGCATTCGTAAATGTCTCGGCCCCATTGTCGTCGGTCAGACCGCCGATGTGGTCGCCGTGCATATGGGTGATGACGACATGCGTTACTTGCTCGGGCGTGTAGCCTGCGCCGTTCAGCGCTGAAACGATCCCGGCGGCATTGGTGCCGGTATCAAACAAGATAACCTCTGATCCGGTGTTCAGAACAGTTGGTGTAAAGAAGAATTGAGACGCATCGGTTGGAATGAAGTTTTGCGTGCTGACGTCCTCAAAAGTGGCGTCATCGACGTTCAGTCCGAAAATCTCGTGTGGATTTTCGACGCGACGGGTGGCGGCAAGCAAGGTTGACACCTGAAACTCGCCCAAAGTGAAGGTGCTATGTGTCGGGCCAGCGGCGGCATGACCAGCAGCCTGAGCGACAGAAGGAATGGCGGCAGCCAGCGGAAGCGCGGCTCCGGAAAGTAAAGCCTGACGGCGAGAGATGTTCATGAGATGCCCCTTTAGGATTGCTGTAACCTCAAACTAGTTCTTGAGGTATCTCAGGCAACCCACGCCTTTGTGAACGCCGCCCACCGCATGGACAAAAGCTATCCAACATGACAAAGCGTCCCCCAACAGGAGACACGCGCATGACCACCACAAGATTCGCCCCATCACCCACCGGCTGGCTGCATATCGGCAACCTGCGGGCTGCCTTGTTCAACTATGCGATTGCGCGGCAGAACGGCGGCACATTCATCCTGCGGATTGATGACACCGATCCGGAGCGGTCCAAGGATGAGTACGTTGCGGGCGTCAAGGAAGACCTGACCTGGCTTGGAATCACATGGGACCGGCTTGAACATCAGTCAGCGCGGATGGAAAACTATCTGGCCGCCAAGCAGCGCCTGATCGACATGGGGCGGCTCTACGAGTGTTTCGAGACACCGACAGAACTGGACCTCAAGCGCAAAAAGCAGCTCAATATGGGCAAGCCGCCCGTCTATGACCGGGCCGCTCTGGCGCTCTCGGACGAAGACAAGGACAGGCTGCGTGCCGAACGCGGCTCGCACTGGCGTTTCTTGCTTGATCACAAACGGATCGAATGGGTGGACGGGATCATCGGTGATATTTCCATTGATGCCGCATCGGTCAGTGATCCGGTGCTGATCAAGAACGACGGGCAAATCCTCTATACGCTGGCTTCGGTCGTGGATGACACGGAAATGGGGATCACGGATGTGGTGCGCGGGTCGGACCATGTCACCAACACGGCGACGCAGATCCAGATGATCGAAGCGCTGGGCGGCACCGTGCCACGCTTTGCGCATCACTCGCTTCTGACGGGACCGCAAGGCGAGGCCCTCTCCAAGCGTTTGGGCACGCTTGCCCTGCGCGACCTGCGCAAAAATGGTATCGCCCCCGAAGCGATCCTGTCGCTCATGGCGCGTTTGGGGTCCGCCGATCCGGTCGAGTTGCGCGCCAATATCGCCGAAGTGGTCGCTGGGTTCGATCTGTCCAAATTCGGCTCTGCGCCCACGAAATTCGACGCCGACGACCTCATCCCGTTAACTGCGCGCCATCTGGCGACACTGAGTGCGGGCGACGTGGCCGATGTCCTGACATCGGCGGGCGTACCTGATGATCTGGCCGCCCCTTTCTGGAACGTGGTGCGCGACAATATCAACAGCCTTGACGAAGTCGCGGCATGGTGGGTGCAATTCCGCGACGGGGCGACCCCGCTGATCGCAGATGAAGACCGCGATTTCGTGGCGCAAGCTTTCGAGATGCTGCCGCCCTTGCCCTATGATGCAGACACGTGGTCCAACTGGACCAACGCCGTCAAAGAGGCGACGGGACGCAAGGGCAAAGGGCTGTTCATGCCGCTGCGCAAGGCCGTGACAGGGCGCGAGCGTGGCCCTGAAATGGCCGATGTGATGCCGCTGTTGCAGACCCGCCCGACGGTGGACTGATAGTGGCAGAGGCACAGGCACAGGCAAAGTTCACCCAAGGCAACCTGTTCCGCCATATCTCGGTCATGTCGCTGACAGCCTCGGTCGGTCTGATGGCGGTGTTTCTGGTCGATTTCGTCGACATGATCTTCATCTCGATGCTGGGCAAAGCTGAATTGGCCGCGGCTGTCGGCTATGCTGGCGCGATCCTGTTTTTCACCACCTCTTTCGGGATCGGTATGGCGATTGCAGCAGGCGCGCTTGTGGCCCGTGCTTTGGGTGCCGGACAAGCCGAAGAGGCGCGGCGCCGTGCCACGAATTCCCTGATCTACGGGGTGATCTTCGGGGCGATTTTCGCAGCAACGGTCTGGTTCAATCTGGCATTTCTGGCAGGGCTGATCGGGGCAACGGGTGAAACGCTGGACCTTGCGGTGCATTACCTGTCGATCATTGTCCCGTCTTTGCCCTTCTTGATGATCGGCATGATTGGCGGTGCGATCCTGCGGGCGCATGGCGATGCGCGGCGTGCGATGATGGCCACGATCTGGGGCGGGCTGGTCAATGCTGTTCTGGACCCGATTCTGATCTTCGGGCTGGACCTTGAACTGACAGGTGCCGCTATCGCGAGTGTCTGCGCAAGGATCGTGATTGCAGGTACGGCGCTGGTGCCCTTGATCCGCTACTATGGCGGTTTTGACCGGCCGACCGTCAGCAGCCTGTCGATTGATATCCGCCCGATCCTTGCCATTGCCGTGCCCGCGATCCTGACCCAATTGGCGACACCCATCGGGCAGGCCTATGTCACGCGATCAATGGCCGAATTTGGCGAAGAGGCCGTGGCGGGCATGGCCATCATCGCCCGCATGACCCCTGTGGGCTTTGGCATCATCTTTGCGCTCTCGGGGGCAATTGGCCCGATCATCGGGCAGAACGCGGGCGCAGGTCTGAACGACCGCGTGAGGGCCGCTTTCCGTGACGGTTTGTTGTTCACGGCCATCGTGGTCGTGGTTGTCTCTGGCCTGTTTTTTGCCGCACGTCCCGCGATCCAGATGCTGTTCCAACTCGACGGCATGGCGCTGACGCTTGTGTTTCTCTTTGCTGGCCCCTTGTCGCTGATGTTCTTCTTTAACGGGGTGATCTTTGTCTCGAATGCTGCCTTCAACAATCTGGGACATCCGTTCTATTCGACCATTGTGAACTGGGGGCGCAACACGCTCGGTACCATCCCCTTTGTCTTGCTGGGGGCTGCATGGTTTGGCGCGCCGGGTGTTCTGATCGGGCAATATGTGGGTGGGGCGGTTTTCGCGCTGGTCGCTTTGCTTTTGACCCGCCGCGTCTTATCCGCCCAGACCAAGGCACAGGCCGAAGCCGATCCCTTTGCCCGCCAATCCCGACTATTCAGCCTGTTGCATCATCGCCGCTAGGTGCTGATCCACAAGGTCGCGTTCCATCGGGCTGAGGCGCTGATGACGCGGATAAATCGGATCGGCGCGATCATCCAGAACCCGTGCGTCCCAGCCACCTGTCGTTTCAAAGAAATGCGCCACGCCGGCCGTTCCATAGAGTTGCAGATAGCCCTGCACGACGACATCAAGATAGCTGAGCAGGATGGGCTGGTCATCTGCAGCGGCGCAATATTCGGGCCGGACCTGATACACAGCCGTCGGTGCCTTGGGACCTTCGTGCATCAGATCATCGGTAATGTCATGGCGATGATATGCGGCCTCGCGCAAGTCCAAAGCAGCCCAATCCGCCTCGGGAACCTGTGCCACAACACCCAGCAAGATGCCTGCCTTCTCAGGCTGCACAGACAGATAGGCCACCTTGCGCAGACTGGTGCGTTGCCACACCCGCCGCCACCCGCGCAGTGTCGCGGGCCGAGGGTCAGTGTATTGATGCGTGGCAAGATTCACGAGGCTGCCATAGCCAAAGAAGGCTGGATCACTCATTCGCGTGCACGCAGAACTTGGGCAGGTTTTGCCGACAGTGGACGCCATGCAAAAGCCAGTCCGGCCAGCAAAGACGCGAGGACACCGCCACCGATAATGAGTAAAGCATTCGCCCAGATCACCGTATAGTCGGTCTCCATGATAAAGGTCGACACGGCCCAACCACCCAAGATACCTGCTCCCAGCGCAACGATTCCGGCCGCCAGCCCCAGCATCGCCGCACGCAGCGCAAAGCTGGTGAGAATCCGGCTGCGGGTCGCGCCAAGTGTCTTGAGAACAGCAGATTCAAAGGTACGCGCCCGCTCGCCCGCTGCCGCCGCACCAATCAGGACAAGGAAACCGGTCACAAGAGTGATCAGCGCGCCATAGCGGGTCGCCGCAGAAATCCCGCCGACCAGTTCGATCACCTGATCGATGGCGTCGCGGATGCGGATCGCGGTGATATTGGGATAGGCCGTCGCGACATCCCGCAGGATCGCGGCCTCTGCGCTTTGCGCGGCATAGACCGTTGAAATCCAGCTATGTGGCGCGCCCGCCAAGGCGCCTTGGTTCATGGCCAGCACAAAGCCGATGCCCGCATCCTCCCAACTGACATTGCGAAAGCTGGTGATTTCGCCTGTGATGTCACGGCCCAGCACATTGACCGTCATGGTGTCGCCCAGTTGCAGACCCATCTCCTCGGCCTCTTCGGCCGCAAAGCTGATCTGGGGCGGGCCGCTGTAACCCACGGGCCACCATGCACCCGCCGTGATCTCGGTCCCGCTGGGTTGGGCATCTGCATAGGTGATCCCGCGATCACCCTGTACAACCCAATGCCCGCCTGCGACCTCTTCGGCGGGGCGGTTGTTGATCTGGGTGATGATCCCGCGCAGCATCGGCGCGGTGTCATAGCGGCTGACGGCCGCGTCGCTATCAAGCCGCGCGCGGAAACCGTCGATCTGATCGGGCTGGATGTCCACGAAGAAATAGCTGGGTGCGACGGCGGGCAAATCGTTCGAGAATGAATTTCGCAGGTTGCCGTCAATCTGGCCCACAGCGGCCAGAACGGTCAGGCCAAGCCCCAAGGACAGCACGACCGATGTGGCCTCGCCCCCGCGTGCACCGATTGACCCGAAGGCCAGCCGCAAGGCTGGCCGGCCGCGGGCGGGTTTGCGAAAACGGCGTGCAATCCAGCGAATGAACATGGCGGCAAGAACCAGAATACCCAATGCCGCCGCGATCCCGCCTGCGGTCCAAAGAGTCAAAAAGACGGTACCGGAAAACAGGATCGCCGCACCAATCAAGGCCGCCAGAAGGGCTGCTATCGCCACCAGATAGATCTTGGAAGGCAGCGCACTGGATGCCGCGAAAGCGTCACGGAACAAGGTCGCAGCGCGGATATCCTCGGTCTTGGCCAGTGGCCAGAGGGTGAATATCAGCGCGGCAAGCAATCCATAGACCGCCGCCTCAAAAAGCGGGGCGGGATATATCTGAAAGACTGCGGGGATCGGCAAGCGCGCTTCGATCAGCGGTGCAAAAAGAACGGGCAGACCTGCACCGATCACCAACCCGATCAGCACGCCTGCCAGCGTAAGCACACCGATTTGAATGAAATAGGTTTGAAAAATGATCTTGCGGGTCGCTCCAAGCGTCTTGAGCGTGGCAATCACACTGGTCTTGCCCGCCAGATAGGCGCGGACGGCGGCAGATACGCCAACGCCGCCAACGGCCAGACCGGACAGACCCACTAGGATCAGAAAGGCGCCGATCCGGTCCACGAATTGTTCGACACCGCCAGCCCCGCGCCTGCTGTCACGCCAGCGCAAACCGCTGTCGCGAAACTGCGTCTCGGCGCTTTGTTCAAGCGCTTCAAGGTCCGTGCCATCGGGCAGATCAAGCCTGTATTGCGTCGAAAACAGGGTTCCCTCTGCAAGCAGACCGGAAGCCGCAAGATCGTCGGTCAGGACAATGGTACGCGGTCCAAGGCCGAAGCCGCCGGCGGCATTGTCGGGATAGCGATCAAGGATCGCGCGGAGGGTAAACTCCTGCTCGCCAAGGCGAAAGCGATCGCCGGGGACCAGGGCCAGCCGGTCGGCCAGAACCCGTTCCATCACGCCACCCTGGTCGGCCAATGCTTCGGGCAGGGGGATGCCAGGGTCCAACTGCACCGCGCCGATCAGGGGATAAAGGTCATCGACCGCGCGGATCTGGGTCAAGCCGCGCTCGGTCTCGTCGCCCCGATCAACAACGACCATGGACCGGAAATCGACGGTTTCCGAGACCTGATCCGAGACAGACAAAAGCCAGGCCAGTTCTGCATCGCGGGCAAAGCGATAGGTGAATTCCACCTCGGCATCACCACCCAAAAGGGCCGCGCCATCGCGCTTGAGTCCCGCCTCGATCCCTGCGCGCACGGTGCCGACTGCGGCAATCGCCGCCACACCAAGCGCCAGACAGGCCAGAAATACGCGAAAACCGCGCAAGCCGCCGCGCAATTCGCGCGCAGCAAAGCGGGACGCAATGGCAAGGCTCATTCTGCGGCCTTTGCCATCGCGGGATCAATACGCCCGTCGCGCAGCCGCACCACGCGGTTGCAGCGGTTCGCCAGTTCGGCCGAATGGGTGACCATGATCAACGTGGCACCATGCCGGTCGCGTAGGTCAAAGAGCAAATCAATGATGGCCTGCCCGTTGGTTTCATCCAGATTGCCTGTGGGCTCATCGGCGAGCAAGATGCGCGGACGGGGGGCAGAGGCGCGGGCAAGGGCCACGCGCTGCTGTTCGCCGCCAGACATCTGGCTCGGGTAATGGTCGATCCGGTCGCCAAGACCCACGGCCCTCAATTCCGCCTCTGCGCGGGCAAAGGCATCTTTGGCACCAGCCAGTTCCAAAGGGGTTGCGACATTTTCCAGCGCCGTCATTGTCGGGATCAGGTGGAAAGATTGGAACACCACCCCCATATTATCCCTACGAAAGAGAGCAAGCTGGTCTTCGTTCATCGCGGTAAGGTCCTGGCCCAGCGCCATGATCTTGCCAGATGACGCCTGTTCCAGCCCGCCCATCAACATAAGGAGCGACGACTTGCCCGAACCACTTGGCCCGACAAGGCCCAATGTCTCACCCTCTGCGACCTCGAGCGAGATGTCGTGCAGGATGTCAACGCGGCCTGCGTTGCCATCAAGCGACAGATTGACGTTCGAAATGGTAAGGACAGGGGCAGTCATTGGTAGGGCCTTTTATCGGGTGCGTTCCCTTGCATATGGGGCCGTTTCGCGCATCAGCAACCTGAGTGTCGCTGTTTTGATCACGGCAGGCATGGCGCAGGCAGAGACCATTACCGTGGCCGCCTTGGGCGACAGCCTGACCGCGGGTTATGGATTGGCCCAAGGCGAAGGTTTCGTGCCGCAACTCGAGGCATGGCTCAAAGAGCAAGGTGCAGACGTCGCGATCGTGAATGCAGGCGTCTCGGGCGATACCACGGCAGGCGGGCTGAGCCGCGTTGCCTGGACGCTGACACCCGAAGTTGACGCGATGATCGTGACCTTGGGCGGAAACGATTACTTGCGCGGGCTCGATCCATCCGTCAGCCGGTCCAATCTGGACGGCATACTGGCCGCCGGACAAGACGCAGGCGTCGCGATGCTGTTGGTCGGACTGTCGGTTGGTGGAAACTATGGACAAGCCTACAAGCAAGAATTCGAAGGCATGTACGCGGCTCTGGCAACCGCATATGACATCCCGCTCTATCCCGATTTTGCATCTGGGCTGCGACAAGCAGCGGGATCCTCAGAGGGAATGTCCGCCTTTTTGCAGGGTGACGGTATTCATCCCAATGCCGCTGGTGTGGGTGCAATCGTCGCGGCGATTGGCCCTGAAGTGCTCAAGCTTGTCGCGGCTGCACGGGGGCAAACCAGCGGACAGCAGCCTTAGCCTGGGCCCGACCGACACAGGGCGCCAAGCGCTGGCGCCCTATCTTAATGATCAAACGAAAAGATCGCCTTAGTCGGCGAGCGTCAAATTGATGGCGCTTTCCCGCCCATCACGCCCGGCTTCGATGTCGAAGTTGACCTTCTGGTCATCTTTCAACCCGGTGAGTCCGGAGCGTTCGACGGCTGAAATGTGGACAAATACGTCCTTTGCGCCGCCATCAGGAGCGATAAAACCATAACCTTTGGTGGTGTTGAACCACTTGACAGTGCCTGAAGCCATGTCCTTGTCTTCCTTATATTTTCCGCTCGCGGAAGTGCAGCGGCGTGGCTCGGTCAAACTTGGATCGAAGGACTGGGCCGAGGAGGGAGACAGTGGTCGATAGTATAACGTCGCTGTGTCATTATGACACAACCGGCAACAAAATCAACAAATCTGGGGGGATGCGCTGCGAGAAGTGAACAATCGCAGGGTGTAGTAGCGCGCAGTAACCCGCGCGCCACCGTGTTCGTTTGGGCCGCTTACGCGAGCGCCAGGTTCACCGCAGACTCGCGGCCGTCACGGCCAGCTTCGATGTCGAAAGTGACTTTCTGGTCGTCTTTCAGGCCGGTCAGGCCGGAACGCTCTACAGCGGAGATATGGACGAATACGTCCTTCGCGCCGCCATCAGGAGCGATAAAGCCGAAGCCTTTAGTTGAGTTGAACCATTTCACGGTGCCATTGGCCATCGTGTTTTCCTTTGTTTTCAATGCTGTCCGCGAAAGTGCGACAGCTTGGCGTAGTCAGTGCAAGATCGAAAGACTGTAGCCGAGTAGGAAAACAGTGGGTCGAATTGGATAACGTCTGCACCGCACACATGGGGCTTAACGCTTAAAAAAGCAAGCGAAATTACCCAAAAGCCCGAAATCGTGCTGATTGTTGCCTGAAGCATATGAACTGTAACACGGACGTTCTAGCCTGCTTTAAGCTGTCTGTAGGTGCCTGAAATCACTCCAGCCACCAAGAACGTACAAACCGCATGCCAGCCAAAATACCACATCTGGCCCGCCAAGGTATCTTCGGCATAAGAGGCTGCGAACCTCGATTTGCCGTATGCTGCGACCAGATATGATATGATCGCCAAGACGATAAATCCGATTGCGCGTACCTTCTGCGGCAGCCGGATAGTCACAATCGCGAGCACCGTTCCAATGATAACGCCCGATAGCAGGACCTGATCCGCCCAACGCGGATGGGCCCCCGCCAAAGTCGGGAGGTCTGCAAAGTAGGCGACGCCTGCAATGACAAGCGCGCAGATGATCGCGACCCCCAACTGCATCAGCGCACGAATTTCTTGTGCTTCATCCGCTTCGGTTCCAGTGCATCCGCGCCCAGCCGTGCCTTCTTGTCTTCTTCGTAGTCGGTAAAGGCCCCTTGGAACCATTCCACATGCGCGTCCCCTTCGAAGGCAAGGATGTGCGTGCAGATCCGGTCAAGGAAAAAGCGGTCGTGGCTGATCACCACCGCACAGCCTGCGAAATCGACCAAAGCGTCTTCCAAGGCCCGCAGCGTTTCAACGTCCAGATCGTTGGTCGGTTCGTCAAGCAGCAGGACGTTGCCGCCGGATTTCAGCAGTTTGGCCATGTGGACACGGTTGCGTTCGCCGCCCGACAGCAGGCCGACTTTTTTCTGCTGGTCCCCGCCCTTGAAGTTGAACGCCGAGCAATAGGCACGCGAGTTCATGGACGCATCGCCGAGTTCGATGATTTCCGCACCGCCGGTGATTTCTTCCCAGACGGTTGCGTCAGGGTTCAAGGCGTCGCGCGACTGATCGACGTAGGAAAGTTTAACAGTTTCGCCGTACTCGACCGTGCCTTCATCGGGTTCGGCCTGACCTGTCAGCATGGAAAATAGAGTCGATTTGCCCGCGCCGTTCGGCCCGATGACACCAACGATGCCGCCGGGGGGCAGGTCGAAGCTCAGCCCTTCGATCAAGAGCTTGTCGCCCATGTGTTTCTTGAGGTTTTCGACCGCGATCACTTTGGACCCAAGACGCGGCCCATTGGGGATGATGATCTGGGCGCGCCCCATCTTTTCGCGTTCGGACTGGTTGGCCAGATCGTTATAGGCGCTGATGCGCGCCTTGGATTTGGCTTGCCGCGCTTTCGCCCCTTGGCGCATCCATTCCAGTTCCCGTTGCAGGGTGCGCTGCTTGGATTTGTCGTCCTTCGCTTCGCGCTCCAGCCGTTTTGCCTTGGCCTCGAGCCAACTGGAATAGTTGCCCTCGTGCGGGATACCCGACCCGCGGTCGAGTTCCAGAATCCAGCCGGTGATCGCATCAAGGAAATAGCGGTCGTGGGTAACGATCAGGATCGTACCTTTGTAATCAATCAGGTGCTGTTGCAGCCACGCGATGGTTTCCGCGTCCAAGTGGTTGGTCGGTTCGTCAAGCAACAGCATGTCGGGCGCGTCAAGCAGCAGCTTGCACAGCGCGACACGGCGCTTTTCACCGCCCGAAAGCGTGGTGACATCGGCATCATCAGGCGGGCAGCGCAATGCCTCCATCGAGATGTCGATCTGCGCGTCCAGATCCCAGAGGTTCTGGCTGTCGATTTCGTCCTGCAACTGCGCCATCTCGTCGGCGGTTTCTTCGGAATAGTTCATGGCAACTTCGTTATAGCGATCAAGGATCGCCTTCTTGTCGGCCACGCCCAGCATCACGTTTTCGCGCACAGTGAGGTTGGGGTCGAGTTCGGGCTCCTGCGGCAGATACCCCACGCGCGCACCTTCAGCGGCCCAAGCCTCGCCTGCGAAATCCTTGTCTTGTCCGGCCATGATCCGCATCAGGGTCGATTTACCGGTCCCGTTCACACCCACCACGCCGATCTTTACCCCGGGCAGAAAGTTCAGGCGGATGTTTTCAAACACCTTCTTGCCGCCGGGATAGGTTTTGGACACGCCGTCCATGAAATAGACGAATTGATTGGCTGCCATCTGCTGACGCTCCGCTAAGCTATGAGTTGGCCCCTAGATAGCGATGGTGCGTGGCAGGGGCAATGCGTTGCGGCTCACAGCGTGATCTTCATCCCGTCTTTGCCCAAGAAGAGCGGCCCGTCCCAATGCTGGCGCACGGCTGTCTCCCAATGCTGGTCTGTAAAGTCGGGATCGCCGTCAGGGACAAAGTGATTGAGGGCAAGTTGTTTGATTCCAGCGTCCCGCGCGATCCGCCCCACATCCACCGCATCGGTATGGCTGCGCAGGATGTGGGTCCGCAACCGCTCGTCCCCGTTGGTCATCCGCGCACAAAGCGCCTCGACCCCGTCGCGCAGCATGGCTTCATGCACCAAAAGGTCTGCACCTTTTGCAAAGGTTGCCATTTCAGGCATGTAGGCTGTGTCGCCTGAAAGCACGACCGCTTTTTCGGCGGTCTCGAACCGCAGTGCAAAGCTGTCAGTGATGGGCGGGTGCACGTTGCGCATGGTACGCAGGGTGATGTCAGCAAACTGCGACGTGCCTTCGATGGTCAGGATGTCTGCAAGGCTGTTGAAGTCGCAGCGCCCCTCATCGCGGATGCGCAGGTCGATGTCAAAACCCATGCTGTCTTGAAAACCGGCCCAGTATCTGTCCAGACCCTTTGGCCCGATCACAGGAACGGTGCGGTTCAAGCCTGCGGTCCATGCGGTGTGAAACAGCGGCCCGAGTTCCAGATAGTGATCCGAATGCAGATGGGTGATCACGATCAGGTCGATCTGGGTGAGACCGACACCTTGGTCGCAGATGCCCCGCGTGACCCCAAGGCCGGCATCAATCAGGATATTTTTGCCGGCCAAGCGCAGCAGCATGGATGTCGGCATATGCGAGCGGGGGCGGATCGCTGGCCCGCCTTTGACGCCCAACAATGCGAGTGTGTCTGTCATGCCAAGGCCCCTTTTCTGCGTTCATTTCTTGGGCGCGACCATGAGAGCCTGACAGGGCACGCGCAAGGGCTGGCGGGCATTTCTGCGATCTTTCTGCCGCAACAAAAAAGGCCCCGCCAAAGTGGCGGGGCCTTTCCCGAAAGTCTTGGTGTGCTTACTGCGGAATTTCTGCAGTGATGCCTTCGACATAGAAGTTCATGCCAGCCAGCGTACCGTCGTCGGCGATTTCGCCATCAGCCAGCCAGACAGAGCCGTCCTGACGGTTGAGCGGGCCTGTGAAGGCGTGGTATTCGCCTGTGCGCAGGCGCTCGATCAGCGCTTCGGCAGAGGCTTTCACATCAGCAGGAACCGCGTCGGTGATTTCACCGATTGCCACCATGCCTGGGCCGATGCCGTCCCATGTGTCGGTGCTTTCCCATGTGCCATCGATGACCGCTTGGGTGCGGGCGATGTAGTAGGGGGCCCAGTCATCAATGATCGAGGACACGCGCGGGAATGGTGCGAATTCAGCCATATCCGATGCCTGACCGAATGTGACCACATTGCCTGCGGCCTGTGCGGCGGCCTGAGGTGCAGTGGAGTCAGTGTGCTGCAGGATCACGTCAGCGCCTTGTTCGATCAGAACAGTGGCGGCTTCGGCTTCTTTTGCAGGGTCGAACCATGTGTAAGCCCAGACGATCCGGAACTCGACGTCAGGGTTCACTTCCTTGGCGTGGATATAGGCAGAGTTGATGCCGCGAATGACTTCGGGGATCGGGTAGGAGGCGATGTAACCGATGATGTTGCTCTCGGTCATCTGGCCCGCGATATGGCCTTGGACAGCGCGGCCTTCATAGAAACGGGCCGAATAAGTCGAGACGTTATCGGCGCGCTTGTAGCCTGTCGCGTGTTCGAACTTTACATCAGGGAATTGCGCCGCGACGTTGATCGTCTGGTCCATGTAGCCGAATGATGTGGTAAAGATCAGGTCCGCACCTTGCAGCGCCATCTGCGTCATGACGCGCTCTGCGTCGGGACCTTCTGGCACGCTTTCAACATAGACGGTTTCAACCGCATCGCCAAAATGCTCTTCTACGGCCAGACGGGCTTTGTTGTGCTCGTAAGTCCAGCCGCCGTCGCCGATCGGGCCAACGTAGACGAAACCGACGGTCGTCTTGTCTTGCGCAACCGCCCCTGTTGCAAGACCGAACGCAAGCGTTGCGCCGGTCAAAACTGTTTTGATTTTCATACTAATCCCCTTGGTGGTCTTGATGTCGCCTCAACGTGAGGCATGGAATGATTGGCCCAGTGATCCAGGTGCTCGTCCAGCCCGCATAATAACAAGAACTGCGATGGTTGCCAGATAGGGCGCCATAGAAAGATATTCGACAGCAATCGCAGCGCCCGCTGCTTGCAGGTTAAGCTGAAGCACTGTCACGCCGCCGAACAAATAAGCACCCAGCAAAAGCCGCCCCGGACGCCAGCTTGCAAAAACAACAATCGCCAAGGCAATCCAGCCTGCACCGGCGGTCATCCCTTCGGTCCATTGCGGCACGCGCACAAGGCTCAGATAAGCCCCGCCAAGCCCCGCACAGGCCCCGCCAAACATGATCGCCAACATGCGCACGCGGATCACGTGATAGCCAAGCGCGTGTGCCGCTTCGTGGTTTTCGCCCACCGCGCGCAGAATCAGTCCTGCGCGGGAATACTTCAAAAAGGCCCAGACAGCGGCAACGATGGCGAGCCCGACATAGACCATCGGGTCATGCTGGAACACGATCGGCCCGATCACCGGAATATCGCCCAAAAGCGGAATGTCCCAATCGGGGAAAGCGGGCGCCTTGATCCCGATATAACCTTGCCCCATCAGCGCCGAGAGCCCAAGCCCGAAAAGCGTGAGCGCAAGGCCGGTCGCAACCTGGTTCGACATCAGGAACTGCGTAAGAAACCCGAATATCAGCGACAAAAGCGCCCCGCCAACCGCGGCCCCGATAAAACCGACCCAAGGCGAGCCTGTGTTCACGGCCACAACGAAGCCGCAGACGGCGCCGGTGATCATCATCCCTTCGACCCCAAGGTTCAGCACGCCCGCGCGTTCGACCACCAGTTCACCGATGGCGGCCAGCATGATCGGGGTGGCCGCGACCATCAGCGAGGCCAAAAGCAGGATCGGGTTGATTGAAGAAAGATCCATCAGCAGTGCACCCGTCGTGTTAAAGCCATGCCAAAGCCTCCTTGGGTAAAACAAAGACGGCACCGAAGCCCGCAATCAGGCCGAAGATCCAGCCGAATCGAACGAACCAATGTGATGTTCCGGCTCTTGCCTTGTTCTTGGCGGCCATCACACCTGTTCCCCATCCAATACGGTCAAAAAAGCGGCGCAACGCATTGTCAAACAGTATGACGAGGCCAAAGAGAAAAGCGACAAATGCGGCGAAACTCAGGGCAATCCACCAACCGGTCGATCCCGCCAGTTCGACGGTGTAGCCCAGAGCCATTCCCAAAAAGAACCCGATCAAAGGTCGCGATACGCCATTGACGATATCATCAAAGCTCATGCCGGTTGCCTCCCCCAGTTGACCCGGTAATTGGTCAGCACATCCACCGCCAAGAGGAAGAACAAAAGCATCCCCTGCAAAAGCTGGATCGCAGCCACCGGCAGGCCGAGATTGGATTGCGCGATCTCGCCGCCGATATAGGTGAGCGCCATCAACCCACCTGCGAGCAGAATACCCACCGGATGCAACCGGCCCAGAAACGCCACGATGATCGCGGTGAACCCATAGCCTGCGCCGAAATCAATGCTGACTTGGCCTGCGGGTCCGGACACTTCAAAAAGTCCCGCAAGCCCTGCCAAAGCACCGGAAATACCCATGCAGATCAGAACGAGTTTGCCGGGGTTCACACCGGCAAATTTCGCCGCACGCGGACTTTGTCCCGACAAGCGGACGTTGAACCCGAAAATATGGCGCGACAGGGCGATATAGGCAAAGATCACCGCGATAAAGCCGGTCACGACGCCCCAATGCATGCCCGCAGATTGATTGATCCAACTTGTCGCAGATGGATATTGCGCAAGGTTCCGGCTGCCTGGAAAGCCCATGCCGTCGGGGTTGCGCAAGGTGCCCAGAGCCATCGAGGCCAGCAATTGCTCGGCCACATAGACCAGCATCAGTGACACCAGAATTTCATTGGTCCCGAACCGGACCCGCAAGAAACCCGGAATCATCGCCCAAAGCAGGCCACCAACGGCACCCGCAAGGACCATTAGCGGAAAGATGATGAAGCTTTCGAGCGGAAAAAACGCCAGACCGACCGCCGCACCACAGATCGCGCCGACGATATACTGACCTTCAGCACCAATGTTCCAGATGCCCGCCCGAAACCCGAATGACAGGCCAATCGCGATCAGCACCAAAGGCGCGCCCTTGATCAAAAGCTGCGGGCGATAGAACCAGGCAAATTCGGAAAACAGAGGATCCAGAAAAATCGTGCGAATCGTCTCGAACGGGTCTTGGCCAAGGGCTGCAAACAACAACCCGCCACATAGCATGGTCAGCACAACCGCCAGAACCGGCGTGGCATAGGTCCAGGCCCGCGACGGCTGTGGACGTTTTTCAAGCATCAACATGCGCCACCTCCATGTCATGCGCGCCACCCAGCATCAGGCCGATCTCGTCGACAGTCAGACCGGCGGCAGGGCGGGGTGCGGACAAGCGGCCTTCGTTCAAGGCGGCAAAACGGTCCGATATTTCCATCAACTCATCAAGGTCCTGACTGATCACGATCACTGCCGTGCCTTTGGCGGCCAGATCCAGCAGCGCTTGCCGGATCGCCGCCGCCGCAGAGGCATCGACGCCCCAAGTGGGTTGGTTCACGATCAGAACCTCGGGGTCCTGCATGATCTCGCGTCCGATGACGAATTTCTGCAAATTCCCGCCTGATAAAGACCGCGCAGCATTCTGAGGGCCGGGGGTGCGGACGTCGAAGGTCTTGATGACCCCTTCGGCAAAGCGCCGCGCCTGGGCCCAGTGCAAGAACCCGCGACTGGTCAGCTTTTGACGGGTCATCGCGGTCAGGATCGCATTCTCGGTCAGGCTCATATCAGGGGCCGCGGCATGGCCCATCCGTTCCTCGGGGGCGGCCAGCAGCCCCAATTTGCGGCGTGGATTGGGGGACAAATGACCAATGGGTTGCCCCTTAAAGGTTACCATGGCAGAGGCGGTTTTCATTTCGCCCGACAAGGCCGCGACCAGTTCGTCCTGCCCATTGCCAGCCACGCCACCGATGCCCAGCACCTCACCCTTGCGGACCTCCAGATTGATATCGCGCAAAGCAGTGCCAAACCGGTGCGGGGCCTTGGCGCTTAATCCCTTGAGCGACAGGATCACGTCCCCCATCGGGCGCGCGGCCTTTTCCGGCACATGCAAGACCGTGCCCACCATCAGTTCCGCCATCTCGCGGGCGGAGGTTGCGCGCGGATCACACGTACCAACGACCTGACCCAGACGCAGCACCGTGGCATTGTCGCAAAGCGCGCGAATTTCCTCCAGCTTATGCGAGATATAAAGGATCGCGGTGCCCTCGGCGCTCAGTTTGCGCAGGGTCTCGAACAGGATCGCCACCTCTTGCGGGGTCAGGACCGAAGTTGGTTCATCCATGATCAAAAGCTTGGGGTCTTGCAGCAGACAGCGAATGATCTCGACACGCTGGCGTTCCCCGGCAGAAAGCTCGCCCACGATGCGGGTGGGATCAAGCGGCAACCCGTATTGATCGGACACCGCCCGCACTTGGGCTGCAATCTCGGCCTGTGGCGGGGGATTTTCCATGCCAAGGGCAATGTTTTCCGCCACATTCATCGCATCAAAAAGCGAAAAGTGCTGGAACACCATCGCCACACCAGCGGCCCGCGCGGCACGGGGTTCTGGGGGCTGAAAGCTTTGGCCTTCCAGCAACATCGTACCGCTATCCGGTTTCACCAGCCCATAGATCGTCTTGACCAGCGTCGACTTGCCCGCCCCGTTTTCGCCCAAAAGCGCATGCACCTCGCCCCGCCCGATATCAAACGACACGTCCTTGTTGGCGACAACGCCCGGATAGGCTTTGGTCAGGCCGGACAAGCGCAAAAGCGGTTCGGTCATGCGGTGCGTTCCTTTGTCTGGCGTCCTTCGGGGTTGATCATGGCAGTTGCGACGCCAAGTGCAATCGCCGCGGGATGTTTTCCAAGGCCCGGATCACCGATCGGACAGGCGATGCGCGAGATTTGGGCGGGGGCATGCCCCAAGGCGGCCAGCCGTGTCTTGAAGCGCGCCCATTTCGTCGCCGACCCGATCAGCCCTGCGCTGTGGAACGGGTGCGACAGAACAGCATGACACAGGGCAAGGTCAATCTCGTGGCTGTAGGTCAGGATCAGATGGTCCGCCTCGGGCGGCGCATGTTTCACCACCAGTGCCGGATCGCGGGCAACCAATGTCGTCACGCCAGTCTGGGGAAAGCGCTCTGGATGGGTATCCACCCAAGTGATCGCAAAATCTGGGAGCGGCGCCATCACATGCACCAGCGCACGCCCCACATGCCCTGCGCCATAGATCCACAAAGGGCGTGCAGGCGGGGCGGCCATCTCTTCAGCACGTTCCCACAAAAGGCTGACGGAGCCGCCGCAACATTGCCCCAAATTGGGACCCAAAGGTATCCGCGCAGTGTGTTCTGCGCGCCCGTCTTGCAACATCCTGCGGGCCTCGGCCATCGCCTCCCATTCCAGCGCGCCGCCGCCGATCGTGCCTTCGGTCCGCTCGGCCCAAACGAGCATCTGCGTGCCGGCCTCGCGGGGGACCGACCCTGCGGTCTTGGTGATCGTGATCCGGATCGCATCGCTCATGCGCGGGCCCGCCCAATGGCACGCAGGATTTCCTCGGCAGTCGCAGGGGCCTGCAAATCAGGGTAGGCGGGGCCACAGGCGGCCACCGCATCAGACAGCGCCAGAAAGGCCGAAATGCCCAGCATAAAAGGTGGCTCGCCCACAGCCTTAGAGCGGTAAATCGTCTGTGCCGGGTTGGGTTGATCCCAAAGGGCCACGTTGAAGATATCTGGACGGTCCGAACAGGCGGGGATCTTGTAGGTTGCCGGCGCATGGGTGCGCAACCTGCCCTTGGCATCCCAGACCAGTTCTTCGGTGGTCAGCCAACCCGCACCTTGGACATAGCCGCCCTCAATCTGCCCGATATCCAAAGCAGGGTTGAGCGATGCGCCGGCATCATGCAGCAGATCGGTGCGCAGAATACGGTTCTCGCCTGTCAGCGTATCAATGACCACCTCTGTGACAGCAGCGCCTTGGGCAAAATAGAAAAACGGGGTGCCGGTGCCCTTGATCCGGTCCCAAGCCAGATCAGGAGTCTTATAAAATCCGGTCGCGGAGAGGCTCACTCGGTTCAGATAGGCGGTCTGCGCGGCTTGCGCAAAAGACATATCCGCATTGCCTATCTGGACGCGGCCATCTTCAAAGCGGACCGTGTCGGGTGTCGTCTGGTGGAGGTCCGCAAGACAGACGGCAATGCGGTCGCGGATGCTATCGCAGGCATTGGCCACAGCCATCCCGTTGAGATCCGTGCCAGAGGAAGCGGCGGTCGCCGATGTATTGGGGACTTTGCCCGTGTCAGTGGCGGTGATCTTCACAGCCCCCACATCAATCCCGAACCGATGCGCGGCCACCTGTGCGACCTTCTGGAACAGCCCTTGGCCCATTTCGGTGCCACCATGGTTCAGATGCACGGAGCCATCCTGATAGACATGCACCAAAGCGCCCGCCTGATTGAGGTGCGTCAGGGTAAAGGAAATCCCGAACTTCACCGGACTGAACGCGATACCTTTCTTCAAAATGCGCTGGCCCGCATTCCAATCAGCAATAGCAGCACGGCGTGCGTGATAGTCCGAAGAGACAAGCAAGGCTTCGGTCATCTCATGCAGAATAAAGTCCTTGACCGGCATGTGATAAGGCGTGGTCTGCACCTCAACCTGCGGCGAATGCGCGCCGCCGAACCGCACGCCTGTGCCGGGCTTCTTTTGTTCTGAAATACCTTCGGGGGCGCGCGCAGCGCGGGGGGCAGACAGCCCCCCTGCATCCATCGCCGCATAGTAATTCCGCGCGCGGACCACCACCGGATCAAGCCCAAGGCTGGCTGCGATATGATCCATCACCCGCTCGATCCCCAAAACACCCTGTGGCCCGCCGAACCCGCGATAGGCGGTGGCAGATTGGGTATTGGTCTTGAGCCTGTGTGACGTGATCCGCGCATGGGGCAGATGATAGGCATTATCGGCATGCAGCATCGCGCGGTCGGCAACAGGCAAGGACAGGTCCAAGGCCCAGCCACAGCGGGTCATCTGGGTGAAATCAAGTCCGGCAACCCGCCCCTCACCGTCAAACCCGACATCATAGCTGATGCGAAAATCATGCCGCTTGCCGGTGATCATCATATCGTCGTCACGGTCATAGCGCATTTTGCAGGGTCGCCCCGTCAGTCGGGCCGCGACTGCACAACCGACTGCCAGCGCATTGCCCTGACTTTCCTTGCCGCCAAAGCCGCCACCCATCCGGCGGACCTCGCAGCGCACCGCGTGCATCGGCAGCCCGAGTGCATCAGCGACCTTATGCTGGATCTCGGTCGGATGCTGGGTCGAGCTATGCACGACCATGTCGCCGCCTTCTTGTGGCAGAGCAAGGGCGGCTTGGCCTTCAAGATAGAAATGTTCCTGCCCGCCCATCTCGATCTGGCCTTGCAGACGGTGCGGGGCCGCAGCAAGCGCCTGATCCACATCGCCCTTGGTCCAGATGCGCGGGCCCTCCTCGAACCGGCTTTCGGCCGCCATGGCGTCGTCAATCGTCAGGATCGGCGTGTCTTCGGCATATGTGATCTGGCCCAGCCGCGCGGCCTTGCGGGCGTTGAGGTGGCTATCAGCGACGACCATGAACACCGGCTGCCCAAGATAGTGGATCGCGCCCGTGGCCAAAAGCGGCTCGTCATGGGCCGAGGGCGAGACATCGTTGGCAAAAGGCAGATCATCCGCCGTCAGGACCGCCACAACACCTTGTGCGCGCCGGACGGCATCAAGGGTCATCGCCGTGATCTGTCCGCGTGCAATCTGGGCCATGCCAAAGGCCAGATGCAGCGTGCCTGCGGGTGTCGGAATATCGTCGATATAGCGTGCGGCCCCTGTCACATGCAGGGTTGCGGCATCATGGGGCAGCGGTTTGGCGACACTCATGGTGTCACCTCCAACACGGATGTCGCCTGCCCTGTCGTTTCGGCAAAGTACCGATGCAGCAGGTTTTCCGCGATCCGGAGCCGGTAAGCGGCGCTTGCCCGCATGTCCGACATGGGCGTGTAATCGCTGCTGAATTGCGCGGCGGCTTTGGCGACTGTTTCCGGCGTCCAAGGCTGGTCGATCAGCGCCCCCTCGACACTTGCTGCCCGCAGTGGTGTTCCGGCCATCCCACCAAAGGCGATGCGGGCCGAAGTCACCGTGCCACCGACGACCGCGATGTTGAAACAGCCGCAGACGGCAGAAATATCCTGATCAAAGCGTTTGGATACTTTGTAGCAGCGCAGATCGGGGGCAGATTTCGGGATCGTCACGCCTGTGACCAACTCACCCGGCTGCCGGTCCTGCTTGCCATAGGCGATAAAGAAATCCGCGATCGGCAAATCACGGGTCTGGCTGCCGTGGCGCAGGTGCAAGGTCGCCCCCAAAGCAATCAGCGCAGGTGGATTGTCCCCGATGGGAGATCCGTTGGCGATATTGCCGCCGATGGTGGCGGCATTGCGCACTTGTTCTGACCCATAGCGGCGGACCATTTCCGCATAAGACGGGTGGTACTCGCGCAGGACAGCCAGAGCTTCGGTCATTGTGACAGCAGCGCCAAAGTGGATGTTTTCCGCGCCGACGGTGATCTCGCGCAGATCGGCGCAGCGGTTCAGAAAGGCCACGCTTGGTAAATCGCGCAGCTGCTTTGTCACCCAAAGCCCCACATCTGTGGCCCCAGCAACCAGCGTCGCATCAGGGTTGGCGGCATACCAGTCAGCCAGTTGGTCCAGACTGTCCGGCGTATAGGGTTGGCTGGCCACTTGCGGGGCTGCGTCTCGCATCCACTCAGGGCTCGGTGAAGCCTCTGCCGCGATTGCCGCCCGCACGATGGGGGCATAGCCGGTGCAGCGGCACAGGTTGCCTGCCAGCACATCGTCGTGATCCGTGCGGCCTTGCAAATGGGCCGTGGCCATCGACGCAATAAACCCCGGTGTGCAGAACCCGCATTGTGATCCGTGATGGTCCACCATCGCCTTTTGCACGGGATGCAAGGTGCCATCCGGCCCGCTGATCCCCTCGACAGTGCGGACCGCTTTGCCGTGCAGTTGCGGCAAGAACAGGATGCAGGCGTTCAGCGCCTTTGGCCCACGTTCATCGGTCACCATCACGGTGCAAGCGCCGCAATCTCCTTCGTTGCAGCCTTCCTTGGTCCCGCAAAGCGCGCGGTCTTCGCGCAGCCAGTCCAGCAGGGTGCGCGTCGGGTCCGCGTCGACCTGCACGGTTTCCCCGTTGAGAAGAAACGTCACGTCCATAGTGTAAAACCTGCCGCCTTACCGGATGATACGAGGGTGACCAGATGTCGATGCGACGTAGACATCTGCCTCGGTTCGTTGATGCATGAAAGCGGGGTCAGCGGCGTTTGGCAAGAGAGGATTGGCGGGAACATGCACAGTTTATCCCACTTTGCCCAATCTTTGGACGTCTCATTCGGGCCCATCTGTGCGGTTTTCCCAAATCTCGTGCTGCCATGCGAGCCAGCCCTGCGCGGCAATCAGAGGGGTCGGTTCAATCATGCAGGTGCGAACCCGCCCTTTCTTGATCGACCTGACGATGCCGGTGTCTTCCAGCACCCGCAGGTGCCGCATGAAGGTGGGCAGGGCTATGCTGTGCGGGGCGTGCAGTTCACTGACGCTCGCAGGTCCCGCGGCCAGCCGTTCGATCACCGCACGACGGGTCGGATCGGACATGGCCCCAAAGAATGCATC